>CALBVA010000185.1 GCA_937969125.1 uncultured Verrucomicrobiales bacterium
CCCGCAGTCCTGAACGAGAAGGAAATGCGCATGCTCAATCTCGATGCCTCCCGCCTCGCCAACTCGAACGTCATGGGACCGGTTGGCTGTGAAAACTGCCGCGACACCGGATACCGGGGACGAATTGGAATCTTTGAAATCTTCCAGATCGATGATGAGGTCCGCCATCTCATCAACCAGGACCTCAGCACGCCGCAGCTTCGTCGCCGTGCCCGTGAACTGGGAATGCGCACCCTCCGTGAGGATGGCATCCGTAAGGTCCTTGTCGGAATGACCTCCGCAGCCGAGGTCATCGGCGTCACCATGTCCGACTCGGATTGATCAACACACACACCTAATTTTCACACTTTCTTCAGATGGATAATAACCAACTCCTCGATATCTTCGTGGGTCGCAGCATGATTGATGGCGCCCTTAAGGCAGACATTCTTCACGAAATCACCAGTAGCGGCAAGGAGGCCGCCGAGATTCTCGCCGACTACCAGGTCATCAGCTCGCGTGATGACATCTGGCCCATCATCGCCCAGGAACTGGGTGCCGAGTTCATCGATCTCAGCACCTTCAGTCCGCCCGAGGCCCTCCTCTCCCTCATCCCCGCCGGGACCGCCCGCCTCCATGGTGCGTTACCTATCGCCTATGATGAGTCCGGTATCTCTGTCGCCCTTACCGATCCGCTGAACCCGCAGATTCTTGAGGACATTCGCTTCGCTGTCGGCCAGGAGTTGAAGCTAGTCGTCGGCGCGGATTACCTCGTCGAGGAAAAGATCAATGAACTCTACGGTGGCGAGGAAAAGGCCATGGATGACATTCTCAGTCAGCTCGATGGCGGCCTCACCTTTAAAGGTGGCGAAGCCGAGCTCGAGGATGAGGCCAATTCAGCCCCCATCATGCGCTACGTCGACCTCGTGATGTATCAGGCTATTAAGGAAAAGGCTTCCGATATCCACTTCGAGCCCTTCGAAAACGAGTTCAAAATTCGCTACCGCGTCGACGGTGCTCTCTACGAAATGTCACCTCCTCCGGTGCATCTCGCCCTTCCCGTGATTTCCCGCGTGAAGGTCATGGCGAATATGAACATCGCCGAACGCCGCATCCCGCAGGACGGCCGTATTGTGAAACAGATCGGCGAGCAATCCGTCGATATGCGTGTCTCCTCACTCCCCACCCAGTATGGTGAGAGTGTCGTGCTCCGTGTCCTTGATCGGAACTCGGTGAACCTCAGCCTCGATAATCTCGGGCTTCCAGGGCACATTCACGAATACATCCACGATACCATCCGCATGCCGAATGGTATTTTCATCGTCACCGGACCCACCGGTGCCGGTAAGACCACCACGCTTTATGCGGCTCTCCGCGAGATTAATACCATTGATACAAAACTCCTCACTGCTGAGGACCCCGTTGAGTATGACGTCGATGGCATCATTCAGGTGCCCGTAAATGAAGGCATCGGCATGACCTTTGAGCGCGTCCTCCGCGCCTTCCTTCGTCAGGATCCTGATAAGATCCTCGTGGGGGAGATGCGTGACCTTGAGACCGCCCAGATCGCCATTCAGGCCTCCCTCACTGGTCACCTCGTGCTTTCGACCCTTCACACCAATGACGCCGCCGGTGCTGTTTCGCGACTCATCGACATGGGAACACAGCCCTTCCTTGTCGCCGCCTCGTTGGAAGGCATCCTTGCCCAGCGTCTCCTCCGGACCATCTGTTCCGAGTGTCGTGCCCCCTATGAACCGAGTGAGGCCATCCTTGCCCAGCTCGACATCGCACCGCATGAACTCGGAGATAAGAGTTTCTACACCGGTAAGGGCTGTGACAAATGTGGCCAAAGTGGCTACAAGGGCCGTGCCGGTCTCTATGAACTTCTTAATGTCACCGATCCCATCCGCGAGCTCATCATCGAGAAAGCACCATCCGTCGTGGTGAAGCAAAAGGCCATTGAGCTGGGAATGACCACCCTCCGTGAGGATGGGCTCCGCGCGATCTATGAAGGCCGCACAACCATCGAAGAGGTCCTTAAATACACCTAGACCTCAACCCGAATCCGGTGGAGGGTTAAAATCAATCTGATTTGCTTCAGATTTCAAAATTTCAAGCTTCCCCCCCCTTTCACAAAATCTTTAGAACTACTCAACACACGATCATACCAATGGCAAATTTCCAATACATCGCACTCGACTCCAAGGGTGAGCAGACCACCGGAGTGGTGGCAGCAAACACCGATGCGGAAGCAGTGCAGATGCTTCGCGGACAAGGCCTTTATCCCACCCAAGTGGTGGAAGAAGGGAAGGGGACTCTCGCCGGGGGTGCCGGTAAAAAGAAGAAAAAGGCCAAGAAAGGCAAGGGAGCCAAGGCCGGAGGCAAAGTGAAGCCGAAGATCCTCATGATCTTCACCCGCCAGCTCGCCACTCTTATCGATTCCGGACTTCCCCTCCTTCGCGGATTGAATGTCCTCGGTAAGCAGGAGCCTAATCCCGTCCTCAAGGCAACCATCAACAACCTCGCCGATTCAGTGCAGGGTGGTTCGACCTTCTCGGAAAGCCTCGGTCAGCATCCCAAGATGTTTAATAAGCTTTTCGTCAACATGGTGAAAGCCGGTGAGCTTGGTGGTGTTCTCGAGATCGTTCTCAAACGTCTTGCCGAATATCAGGAGAAAGCCCACAAGCTGAAAGGCAAAATTGTCTCCGCTATGGTTTACCCGATGATCGTGATGTTCATCGCTGTGGCCATCATGAGTTTCCTCATGCTCTTCATTGTTCCCAAGTTCCGCGCCATGTTCTCGGAAATGGGTGATGGACAACTTCCGTTAATCTCCCGTTTTGTTTTCGGTTTCTCCGATTGGATGCTAGCGAGACCCTTCTTCTTGCCAAACTCGGTTTGGATTCTCTTCATCGTTGTTGGGGCCTGGACCGGCTTTGCCGCCTGGACCCGAACAAAGAAAGGCCGCCACATCGTGGACTCAGCAAAGCTCAAGCTCCCTATCTTCGGTGACATTCAGCGTAAAAGCGCGATCGCTCGCTTCACCCGGACCCTCGGAACCCTCGTAACCTCCGGTGTTCCCATCCTCCAGGCTCTTAATATCACCCGTGATACCGCCGGTAACACCGTGGTTGCGGGAGCGATTGACAAAGTTCACGACGCCGTTAAGGAAGGTGAATCAATCGTCACCCCCATGAGCGGCTCGGGAATTTTCCCAAATCTAGTAGTTTCGATGGTTGATGTCGGTGAGGAGACCGGTCAGCTCCCGGAGATGCTCCTGAAAATCGCCGACGTCTATGACGATGAGGTGGACGGGGCTGTTACCGCTCTGACTTCGATTCTGGAACCGATCATGATCGTCATCCTCGCACTCGTTGTGGGTGCCATCGTTTTCGCTCTCTTCCTGCCTCTTATCCAGGTCATTAAGGAGATGCAGGGAGGCTAAGGCCTTTCCCTTGTTCCCATGCGGAGGAGTGACGGGAAGTTGCTCCTCCCATTTAAATCGGTTACCTTGATCCAATGAACACACAGATTTCAAAACTCACTCGTCGCCAGAGCCGTGGCTTCTCTCTGATCGAGCTTCTGGTCGTTGTCTCCATCATCGTCATCCTCGCAGCCATCGTCATCGGTGCTCTCCAGAAGGTGAAGATCGCTCAGAATATCAAGCTGACCAAGACACGCCTGAAGAATATCGCTCTAAAGCTCGAGGTTTACGCCAACGAAAATCAGGGTGTTTACCCCGTGGGCGAGGATGCCAGTAGTGCCATTCTCTACAATGTCCTCTCGGGCGACTTTACCGGACAGGGCCAGGAGCCGACCGGTGAGGTTTACTGGAAGGAGCTGACTCGCGTTGACCCCAACCTGGTTGGGGAATCCAATAACCGGAAGGTCATCATCGATGGCTTTCTGCAACCTTACCGCTATCTCTCCGCCCTCGATATAGATGGGCGTGAGGTCGAAAATGTCAAAAACGACGGTTCCTACGACCTCTGGTCGGTCGGGCCCGATGGCGAACCCAAGGATCTGAACACGAACCCCAATGTGGAAAACGAGCAGACCAAGGACGACATATGGAATTGATCTAATTTCAGACGTCCACCCCAAGCAAAAAACTGCACCCAACTGACAGGCGGAAGGACTTCATCCTCCGCCTGTTTCATCAAATATAATGTCCGAAGAGACACCATCAGCAAAGAAAGCCGCACGCAAATCCGTCCGGAAAAAAAGCGCTACCAAGCGCGCTCCTCGTAAATCCGCCACTCAGGAGGATAGCGAGGATCAGCAATTACCACTCTCAACCGACTCCGACTCCGATTCCAACGCAAAAGCGGACCAGTCACCGAAGCCCGAGCAGGAAAAGACATCGTCTCCGGTCGAGCAGCCCGCTGGCGAATCCGCTCCTTCTGCCGAGGAAGCTGCGCCTGCTCCTAAAAAAGGCCGGGAACCAAAGACCGGAGTCCGCGATGCCCGCACTGACCCCTCGGATGAGGTGCAGGGGGAAGTTGTGGAGAAGCTTGTCGATGATTCTCCGGAGCAACGGGAAAACCGTGATCAGCCGAAAAAAGGCCGCGACAATCGGAATCAGCGTTCCCAGAAAGAGTCTTCCAATAACTCGGATCGTGACGAGGACGGCGATCGCCGAGGTGGTCGCAACCGTGGCCGCAACCGCAATAACCGTGAGCGTGGCGAAAAGCGTGAAGCCCGTCCCCGTCCACCAGTGAACGAAAAGCAGCTTGCCAAGAAAGCCTGGAAAATCTTCGAGTCCGAAGTGACTGAGGAAGGACTCGCGCTTCTCGATGAC
>CALBVA010000186.1 GCA_937969125.1 uncultured Verrucomicrobiales bacterium
AATATCTTTGATTTTCAAGTGGCTGCAGCCACTTCCTGTTAGATTTTTAATTTAAAGAGGAAGCCTCAAAACTCCTAAATGGCATGATTGCTGAGACAAGACCACTATATGTCGTAGTCAAGATCCACTGGAGCACACAATGTTGTTACTCCCTTGTGTAGGAGCCCTGGGGGGATGGTAGCCTTAGTTTTTCTTGGTGGGATTGGCTAGGATGCGTTGGCTTTGTCTGAGGAGCTCGAGGGCGATGCCGGCGGGATACCACCATCCGAGGTGCCATTTGAGGAGTATCTTGAGGAATGAGAGGTCAGCGAGGTAACTGTAGGTGCTGTAGGTGCTGTAGGCCACGATGATGAAGATGGTGAAGGATAGGATGATGAGGGCTTTCTGCAGGTTCTGTTCAGGAGCTTTCCAGAGAAGGAGGCAGAGGGCGACAGTGCTGGCGACGATGTTAGTCCCGGAGAAGATTCTGAGATCCCGAATAAGGGCATCGAGGACCGATTGATAGTGGCGATAAATCTTCGTTTTGAAGGCAGCGATCTTTCCTTTTCCGGAGGGCTCTTGGCGGTTGGCAATGAGAGCGGTGAGGTATTCGGCGGGGTCAGCTTCGTAGAGGGCGATTTCGTTTTGGAATTTTTCCCGCTGACCTTTTGAGGAGATGAGTTTCCCCAGTGGTGATTCGAGCACGCTTTCGGCGGCTTTGGCAGCTTTCAGGAGGGGCTGGGAGCGTGCGATGGTTTCTTCAATGACGACCGCACGAGTGTGCTGGGTGAGGTGGGCCTGCGCGAAGAAGGTGTAGCTGAAGAAACTCAGGGAAAGGGCTAGGACGATGAAGTTCAGGAGGAGGGAGGTCTGGCGGAGGGTCATGGGTCAGGTGGGAAAAGCGCGATGGGCTGTCAGTGGGTGTTCGCGTCCCTGTGTTTGAGGGGTGGATTTGAGGTTTTGGTATGAGGGAGGATGTGTCAATCTGTCGCGGCAGTGAAGTCGGGTGTTCTTGATAAGATTCTTTCGCGGCTCGGGCAGATCGAGCCGGAGGAGGTGCAGGCTTTGCTTTCGCGGCTGGTGCGGGAGAAGGGATTTCTGCAGAAGGTTTTTGAGGCGCTGCAGGAGGGGGTTCTGCTTTTGGAGCCATCGGGGAAGATTAGTTTTATCAATCATGCGGGGTGTGGATTCTTCGGGACGACGCCGGATGAGGCTCAGGGGAAGTCATTGGAGGAGGTGGTGCGTGGGGTGGATTGGGGGCAATTGCTCCAATCGGGGAGGTCGACGGTGAGCCGTGATCTGGAGGTGTTTTATCCGGAGAATCGGTATCTCAATTTCTACCTTTCACCGGTGGCGGAGGAGGATGAGGCGGATCTGGGGCATGTGATGTTGGTGCGGGATGTGACGCGTTCGCGAAAGGAGGCGGCGCAGGAGATGGAGTCTGAGAAGTTAAATGCGCTGACATTGCTGGCGGCGGGGGTGGCGCATGAGATCGGGAATCCGCTGAATTCGCTATCGCTGCATTTGCAGCTAATGGAGCGGAAGGTGCGTGAGCTGCCGAAGGGTGATCAGGAGTCGCTCTCAGATCATTTAGGGACGGCGCGGGAGGAGATCGGGCGGCTGGATACGATTTTGAAGCAGTTCCTACAGGCGATGCGGCCGACGAGTCCGACGCGGGAGACGAGTGAGCTGCATCGGATTTTAGAGGAGAGCTTGTTGGCGCTGAGTCCGGAGCTGGAGAGTCGAGAGATCCGGGTGGCGCTAGAGCTGACGGATGAGATGCCGACGCTGGAGCTGGATCCGGTGCAGATTAAGCAGGCTCTCTATAATGTGATCCGGAATGCTTATCAGGCGGTGGGCCAGGCGGATGGGGAGATCCGAGTGAGTACGGTGGTGACGGATTATGAGGTGAGATTGGCGATCGCGGATAATGGCTCGGGGATTTCGCCGGAGGTGATGGGAGCGATGTTTGAGCCTTTTCAGACGACGAAGGCGAGCGGGACGGGATTGGGGATGCTGATTGTGAGGAGGATCCTGCGGGAGCATGGTGGGGAGCTGGAGGTGGAGAGCGAGGAGGGTGCGGGGACGAAGGTGACTTTATTTTTTCCGAGGACGGATAAGCGGGTGCGTCTGCTGGAGGATCAGCCGACGATTGAGATTTAAGGGCGTGATTTATGAAGACTTTATTGATCGTAGATGATGAGAAGGCGACGCGGGATGCTCTGCGGATGGCGCTGGAGAATAGTTTTGATTGTTATGTGGCGGCAGACTTGCAGCAGGCGACGCAGGTGCTGAAGGCGGAGGATGTGGATCTGCTGCTGACGGATTTGCGGTTAGGTGCGGACTCCGGAATGGAGGTGCTGGATGCGGCGTTGGCCCGGCCGCAACCGCCAGTGTGCCTGATGATGACGGCCTACGGATCAGTGGATACGGCAGTGGAAGCGATGCGCCGAGGGGCATGGCACTTTGTGACGAAGCCGCTGAATCTGGATGAGGTGGAATTGCTACTGAAGCGGGCGGTGAGGAATCGGACGTTGGAGAAGGAAAACGTGAAGTTGGTGGAGGAGAACGAGGTGTTGCGGACGAGCAAGGCGACCTCACGGAAGGGGCTGGAGCGGTTGATCGGGAGCTCGCCGCAGATGCAGCGGGTGGCGGCGAAGATCGAGCAAATCGCGCCGACTCGAGCGACGGTGCTCATTGAGGGAGAATCCGGAACGGGTAAGGAGGTGGTGGCGCATACGCTGCACGACCTTTCGGGACGACCGGGGGAGAAATTTGTAGCGGTGAATTGTGCGGCGCTGTCCCCGCAATTGCTGGAGAGCGAGCTCTTCGGGCATGAGAAGGGAGCCTTTACCGGGGCCTCGCAGCGGCGAGTGGGGAGATTCGAGCAGGCGCACGGCGGGACGCTTTTTCTGGATGAGATCGGAGAAATCGATGCGACGACGCAGGTGAAACTGCTAAGAGCACTGTCCGAGCGGACGGTGGAACGGGTAGGATCAAACTCGCCGATCAAGGTCGATGTGCGAGTGATCGCGGCTACGAACCGGCGGCTGGTGGAGATGGTAGCGGAGGGTGACTTTCGGGAGGATCTGTATTTCCGACTGAATGTGCTGGGGATCCTGATGCCTCCGCTCAGGGAGAGGCGGGAGGATATTGTCCTGCTGGCGAATTCCTTTCTGAGTGAGTTCGCTAAGGAAAACGGGCGGGAGGAGAAGCCGCTGACAGAGGCGGCAATGGCGAAGCTGAAGTCCTACGATTGGCCCGGCAACGTGCGTGAACTGCGGACGGCGATCGAGCATGCGGTGGTGATGTCAAACCAAAGTAAACTGGATGTGCAGCATCTGCCTGAGTTTCTAATATCGAACGGGCGGGGCTGGGAAACGATGACTGGGAAAAAGGCCCTTGCTCCGGCGGAGGAATTCAACTTGCATGCACTTGAACAGCGCACGATTCAGGGTGCCTTGCTGGCCACGGACGGAAATCGGACGAAGGCAGCGGGACTCTTAGGAATCAGCCGCAGAACTTTGCAAAGGAAACTGAGCGAAGCACCCCCAATCGAGTCTAAATAAATCATGAGTAGTTCTACAAAAGTCGGCGGGATGGATACCGCTGTCCTGGTCCGCCGCCTTCTTTTCTTCGTCCTGCTCTTCGGACTGGTCTGGTTTTATCTGGTCGTGACGTTCCGGGGGCTGACCGCTCCCCATGGGATGGAGCAGGCCCAGATCGGGCGCGAGATCGCCCGAGGGAACAATTCCACCACTAAAGTTATCCGCCCGGCAGCAATCTGGCAGGCCCAGCAAAATGAGAATGAGTCGCCCGATCTGGATACGCTCTATGATACCTACCACTCCCCTCTCAATCCCTTCCTCTATGGCTTCGTACTGAAGATGGTGGGCGGGGATGACTTCGATAAGTTCCAGATGGCGGAGGACAATCGAACCGTCTACCGGCTGGACCGAGTGATTGCTGCGATCTCGGTCATTTTGTTCCTGATTTCGATCGGGGTGAATTACCTGCTAATCTCGAGAATTTTCGATGTACGCATCGCCGGAGTGACGGCGCTGCTGATGGCTCTCAGTGACCTCATGTGGAACTTCACCCAGACTGGGCTACCACAGATGTTGATGCTCCTTTTATTCTCCTGTGCGCTGTTCTTCATTTATCGGGCGTTGGAGGCCTCGGTGGAGAACCGGGCGGCGATTGGCTCGATCGTGGTGGCGGCGATCTTCCTGGCCCTGTTGGCGCTTTCCCATTGGCTGACGATCTGGATCACGCTGGGCTTTGTGCTCTATGCCGCCTTCTTCTTCCGACCAAAGGGCCTTTCCGGAATGATCGTCTTGGGCATCCTTGTCCTCTTCAGCTTTTACTTCATGGGCAAGAACATGGAGTGGACAGGAAATCCGGGAGGCACGGCATTTCTCACTCTCTACGGAGGTCTGGCTGAGTCCGAGGAAAACATCATGCGGACGAGTGATCCCAGCGGTGAAACCTACCGGGTTCTTTATAACCTCAACTCGCTGCTACTGAATACAGCATCGAACATTCTCAAGCAGACCAACCTTCTCTACAACAATCTGGGGTCCATCATCGTGGCTCCGATGTTTTTCTTCGCCCTGCTGCACCCCTTCAAGCGGGAGTCGATTGCCCGCTTCCGCTGGATCATTCTGCTGATGTGGATCATGGGCGCGATGGGAATGGCCATCTTCGGTCTTTCAAGGAGCTCCACTGACCCGAATCAGCTTCACATTATCTTTGCGCCCATCATGTCAGCTTACGGACTGGCCTTTGTCTCGATTCTGTGGAGCCGCCTGGAGTTTCCGGTAGGGAGTGCTTTGATGAGATATGGGCACTTTGTGATCGTGGTACTGGTCAGTGCCGGCCCGCTGATGCTTTCCATTCCCAATGAAATCCGGACCGGAATCATCGTGGGTGAGACGAAGCGCCCGGTCTGGCCACCTTATTGGCCATCGGCTCTGAGCCGGACCCTCCACGATGCCACTGACGGAGAGAAGGATATCATTTTCTCGGACCAGCCGTGGGCGGTCGCCTGGTATGCGGATCGCCGCTCAATCTGGCTTCCCCGAAAAATCAAAGAACTCGAAGCGATGGAGAAATTGGTCCAAGAGCAAAAGCTCAATCCAGCCGGAATCCTGGTGAGCCCCGTCTCCTTCCAGAACAATCCTCTGTATGGCATCGCTCCTTTCGGCTCCAAGGAGGAGTTCGCAGCTTACATGCTCCACGGCACAGCAATTGCCGCAACCAATGGAGGAATTGGCCAAGGAGGCCTTCGAAGCAGGACTCCTTCCCTTTCCGAGGTCACCTCGCGCTATCCTCATGAGCGCCACCTCTATCCGACCCGGATCATCTACTTCTCCAAAAAGCCCGTGGTCAATCAGACTCAGTAATTTTTGAGAGGACTAAACCGCAGCCTCGATCAAACCGCAGTCCCTCATCTCTACTGATGCCTCCGAAAAAAAAAGCAGCAAAGGCCCCCAAGCCGGTTGCCAAATCCTTCGAAGACGCTTCCGAGGAGCTGGATGAGATTACCAAAGTCCTGGAAAAAGGCGGCCTGCCCCTCGAGGAACTCGTCTCGAACTTCGAGCGCGGGCAGGAATTAATGCTCTACTGCCTACGCACTCTGAATTCCGCACGGAAACGACTCGACCTTCTCGAGGCAAACCTTCATGCAGAGTCCGCAGAGGAGCCCGACGATCCGGAAGAACTGATCCCGGGCCTCGATGACGACCCAGACGACGATGTCCGACTCTTCTAACACCTCCCACCTTGACCAGATCAAGGGTCCCGAAGACCTCCAGAAACTCACTGCTGACCAGCTCCCGGAGCTTGCGCAGGAAATCCGGGATGTCTTGATTCAATCACTGGCAAATACCGGCGGGCACTTGGGCCCGAATCTCGGAGTTGTGGAGCTGAGCATAGCCCTGCACCGGGTTTTCAACTCACCGGAAGACAAGTTTCTCTTCGACGTTTCCCACCAAGGCTACGTTCACAAGATGCTCACCGGGCGGGCAAATAAGATCGATACCATCCGCCAGTATGAAGGTTTAAATGGGTTCCTCCTCCGGACTGAGTCGGAGCACGACTGCTACGGAGCAGGCCACGCCGGCACCGCCCTTTCGGCGGCATTGGGAATGTGCTCCGGTCGTGATCTCAAAGGTGCCGACAATCATGTGGTGGCCGTCGCAGGTGATGCCGCATTCACCTGCGGACCGACTCTGGAGGCCCTGAACAATATCGCCGAGACCACGAAGCGATGCATTGTGGTGCTGAACGACAATGAGTGGTCCATCGACAAAAATGTCGGAGCTCTGGCGAAGTATTTTAACGCTCTTCAAACCCACTCGACTTACAACGGTATTCGGGAAAAGGCAGCCTCCCTCGTGGAAAAGGTGGCCGGCCCGGGTGCGCGGAAATTTGCCCATAAAGTCGAACGGAATGCCAAGAACATGATCATGCCGAATGTTCTCTTCGAGAAGTTCGGTCTTCGCTATTATGGCCCGATTGACGGCCATGATATCGGATCGCTGGTCAAAACCCTGGAGCATCTCAAGGACAAGGAAGAGCCGGTAATCCTCCACATCATTACCGAGAAAGGCCGCGGTTATCAGCCTGCTCTAGACAAACCCGGAAAATTCCACGGACTGGGCACATACAAGGTGGAGGATGGCTCCACTGAAGCAGGTGCCCCAACCTTCTCCGAAATCTTTGGTCGCACCGTAACCGACTTCGCAAAGAAGGATCAGAAAATCACCGCCATCACCGCAGCGATGCCCGGTGGCACGAAGCTCGAGACCTTCAAGGCCGAAGTTCCAGAGCGTTACTTTGACACCGGAATTGCCGAAGAGCACGCCGCACTTTTCGCCTGTGGCCACGCCACAGAGGGGCTGAAGCCATTTCTGGCAATCTATTCCACCTTCATGCAGCGCGCCTATGACATGATTATCCATGACATGGCTCTGCAGAATCTCCCGGTGCGCCTCTGTATGGATCGCGGCGGACTTTCCGGCGACGACGGCCCTACCCACCACGGACTCTTCGATATCGGGTACCTACGCCATGTTCCGGGCCTCGTCCACATGCAGGCCAAGGATGAGGATGAATTCGTAGATATGCTATGGACGATGGCTAACTACGAGGATGGTCCCATCGCAATCCGCTACTCCCGTGGAAACGGACCCGGCACTGCTATCAAGGATAAGCCCGCGCTGCTCACCATCGGTGAGGCCGAGGTCATTCAGGAGGGCTCTGATGTCTGCCTCATCCCCCTCGGAACCATGATGGAGGTGGCATTGGAAGCCAAAGCCACCCTCGAGGAAAAAGGATACAGCGTCACTCTAATCAACCCACGCTGGATCAAGCCACTGGACTCACGAACCATCTCTAATCTCGCCCGCAAGGCCAAGGTCGTCTGCACTTTTGAGGATCACGTCCTCTACAACGGCTTCGGGCTCTCGATTATCGAACTCCTGCACGATGAGGTCATCGACACTCCGGTGGAGCGGATTGGCTGGCCCGATGAATTCGTAGAACACGGAAAGCCGGAGATCCTGCGCGAGAAGCATGGTCTGACTGCGGCGAATGCTCTCGAGAAAATTCTGCCCCATCTCGGCGGACAGGAATAGACCTAAGGAGGTCGTTCTCGAGAAAATTTGCATTTGTGGGAACTTCCCCCCACGATTACTCTTCCAAATGCGGCTGGCAATTGGAGGCTTTCCCAACTACCAATGCCGCCCGCTCAAAAGAGCACTCACCCACGTTCCCCAAAAACGATGCTTAAACCCACCGTTTCCACCCACCTCATTCTTGCCATTCTTTGCCTGACCGTATCCGGAGCACTGGCTGTCGTCACGGCTTCGACGCCGGTCCCCCGCCAGATCATCCAGCGAAATTCCGAAGGATTTGCCGACATTCCGGTCGCCGGGAGCTACTCCGGCCCAGCGGTATCAATCGAAGCCCGCGCCGTGGTTATGACAGGCCCCGCCGACAATGGGACCACCACTCCGTGGACAATCGTCGATGCCTCCCCCATCAATAATACCTTCTCCGGTGTCCTCGCAAACGTGCCTCAGGGCGGCTGGTATCAGATCGAATTTCGCAAATCAATCGGCGGCAGCTTTTTTAATGGCGAAACGGTCGAGCGAGTCGGGGTTGGAGACATCTACCTCGTCGCGGGCCAGTCCAATGCCGCCAACTTTGGAGATCCAGTCCTTGATCCCATGGATGATCGGCTCTCCGAGCGCACGCGGGCAGATCTGAATACCTGGAAACGTGCCTCAGATCCCTTCGGAATCACACGTCCAGACCGAGTGAATGACATCGGCCGGACCGGCACCCTCGCCTCCACCTGGACCCGGCTCGGGCCACTGCTCACCGCTTCGGAGGATGTCCCCATCGGTTTTTTGGTGATGGCTCTGGGTAACTCAAAGGTCAATGAATACCGCTCTGATGCGAACCGCCTTTTCTACATCGTCTTCATCAGCGATGGGGTCAAATCCTTCCCTCCAAATGGCTTCAAAGCCTTTCTCTGGCATCAGGGAGAACGGGATGCCAACATCGCAACGTCCTTCGCCGACTATAAAAGCGATCTCGAATCAATGATCTCGGGCAGCCGGGCTGATGCCGGCTGGAACATCCCTTGGTATATTGCAGAAGCCGCTTATCAGAGCTCGTCCAATCTCTCGCAAGAGGAAACCATCAAGGCCGCCCAACGCTCCGTCGCAGCCGATGATCCCTTCACCTTCCTCGGTGCCTCTACGGACGAATTTCACCTGGAAGACGTCGGTGATGGTAAGATTTTTGCGGGCGTTCATTTCAATGCAGCCGGCCTAGCCGATCACGCCGCTCAATGGCACGCCATCCTCACTGGCAACACCGACGCTGAGATTCTCAACCCCAGCTTCGAGCTGAACACCGATCCGGCGATCACCCGTCAGAAAATCCTCATGGAAGACGAAGCCTACATCGTCAAGATCAACAATGACGATGGCGATGACAATGACAACGATGTTAACAAGGATGTCGATGCTGGCGCTTCCCCTTCGGTAATCGATTGGCGGATCATGAGTTCAAGCGGAATCGCAGCAGCTGATGGAGACAATGGCTTCTTCAACCCAGGAATGGGCACCTACGGCACCGCGATTCCTACCGGAGTGTCCGGAGTCAATGCCGCCACTCTCTCCGGCGGAACCGGTGGGAATCATTTTCTACAAGCCATCCGCTACCTGACGAAGCCTGCCCGCCCTATCAAGCTGACCGCCGCGATTGGTCTGCGCAGCTCAGGCGGGACTTACGGCAATGCCCAAATCGAACTGCGCGCGGGAAACACCATCCTGGCCTCTCGCTCCATCACAGCAGCTGAACTCACTGCTGGTGAGTTTACGGATTTTGACATCATGGGCTCCGCTTCCGGCAGCGCTGTCGGAGAGGAACTGACGGTGATCATTACAAAAAAAGATGGCGGTACAGACACTTATGTGGACTTCGATAACCTCCGCCTCGAGGTCCTACCAAGCGTCTTCGAACAATGGCTGGCTGAGAACAGCCTTACTCAGCCTGACGGCGATCCAGATGGTGACGGACGGAACAACCTTCTGGAATTCGCCTTCGATTCCGACCCCAACCTTGCCGATGTCATCTCTTCTCCGCTCAGCATCGTAGGTGAGAGCTTCAATATCTCCCGACGGATTGGGTCGGTAAATGGCTTGGTCTATACCTTGGAGAGATCGACCTCACTCCTTCCCGAAAGCTGGACGCCAGTCACCGATGTGATGACTAACTTCAGCACTATCGATGGGTTATTTGAGAGCGTAAATCTCTCTCCTCCTGGTGGTTTGTCCGCTGATGAAGGAGCGGTCTTCTACCGCCTGTCCGTCGAGCTTCAGTAACTCCAACTACCATTCTACTTGGAGTAGAGTTTCTGGACCTGATCGAGATATTGATTAAAGGGATCATTCAGCTTCTCACTCCCTTCCAGCCCTTTCTTCATCTTGAGGTAGTCCTCGAATTGGTTGCTGTATTCCGTCTCGGTGGAGATGTGATACCAATCCATGAGATCAATCATCACCGTATATCGCTGAGTCTCGGCATCACGGAATGATTGCAGATTGGCGAGGGCGTTTTCGGTATCGTCGGTTTTTTGCCCCGCGATATCGGCAAGGGTTTTCAGGTAGCCTGCAATAACTGGCTGATAGGTGCTAAAGCCACGAAAGCTGAGGTAGACGAGAGCATCCGAGGCAGGTCGAACGGCTGCGATTCTTTCTTCGAGAGTCTCTAGCTCACTAACCTTGGGCCACGAATCGAGGCTCTCAGTCTTGGTCTTTCCGGATTCGCTTTTGAAGTGGAGTTTTAAGGCGGACTTGAGTGCCTCCTCGGTTTCCGGGATGGTCATACGCTCCGTCAAAGTCGCTTCGGACATGGCTGCAACTTGCAGCATCCACCAGCGCTCCAGGCCTTTTGGACCGAGGTTTACCTGGGGAAAATGAGTCCGCAGCAGGGTGAGCTGTTCCCCCTCAAAAGTCGCGACCTCACCGAGGAAATTTCCGATGCTCACAAGTCCCTGCGGCTGCGCCAAAAGTGCCATGACGAGAGCACCAGAAGAAGCGCGGAAGAACTCCCGGCTCAGCTGGTCCATCCCGTCAGTCGTTTCACGATCGACGAGCTTTTCCACCTCGATCCAACCGCCGCTTTCCATCAGGAAGGAATAAACCCGGCGTTCGCCCTTGCCCTTCATCCATCGGATTGCTTCGGCGACTCCATCGGTCAGCCAGGGGCGAACTTCGACACGGGCGGCGGTTTGATCTGCAGGGTAAGCACGCAGAGAGCGCTCCATGAGGAGCATCTCCAGGATCACTCTCTCCAGTTCCGCTTGGTCGAATGAGTTCCCCTTCCCCAGGATGAGATCAATCTGGAGGCGATACTTTGAGCCACCAACTTCGGAGACATAGAAATTTCGAGCGATTCGAGAACGCCCCGTCTCATTGGGTTTCTTCAGCTCCACCACGATGGGGAAGGGCTTTTTCTGAAGCTCACCGACCAGCTTATCGAGGTCCTTAACAATAGCTCCAGCATCTCTCACAATGGCGCGACGGATTTCCGAGGTGCCGTCGTAAACGGTCACACGCCCATCGACCGTAGCGGTGCTCGTCTGCCCGCTCGCGGAAATCACTCCACCGAGGAGAAACAGCAGAAAAGGGAGAATGCGAGCGGCCATCATGCGAGAGTGAGAATGAAACGGACACGATTCGCGGACAAGGACGGAATTGAAGGCAATTGATCGCTTTCCTTTTCGGGGACTTGGCTTATTTCAAGGCCATCGTGAACAAGCTCGACGAAATCATCGCCTATAAAAAGCAGGAGATCGAACCGCTAATCCCGCTGACGAAGAAGCTGCGGGCCTCGGCTCTGATGCGAAATGATTTTGGCGGTTTCCGCAGTGCGCTGGATCTAGGGCCGGAGCGACTGGGAATAATCGCGGAGGTGAAGAAGGCCTCACCCTCGGCGGGGATTATTGACCCGAACTTCGACCCAGTCAGACAGGCGAAGCGCTACATCGATGGTGGGGCGAGCTGTATGTCCATCCTAACGGATGAGAAATACTTCATGGGGCATCTTTCCTACCTCCGGGACATTTCCAAAATTTCGCCCATTCCACTGCTGCGGAAGGATTTCACGGTGCATGAGTGCCAGATCTACGAGGCGAGCATCACGGGTGCGGACGCGATTCTTCTAATCGTGGCAGCGCTGGATGACGAGCAACTGCGGAAGCTCTACGATGCTGCAAAGGACGTCCAGCTGGATGTTCTGGTGGAGGTGCATGATCTCCAGGAGATGGAGCGCGCGCTGGATCTGGGTGCGGATTTGATCGGGATCAACAATCGCAACCTTAAGACCTTCACCACCGATCTGATCGCAACGGAGCAATTGGCTGACGAGGTGCCGGATGATGTGATACTGGTCTCCGAGTCAGGACTGAAGGACACCACCGACGCGCAGCGGGCTCTGGAGGCGGGTGCCAATGCGATCCTGATCGGTGAGACCCTGATGCGTCACGATGATCCCACGCGCGCGATTGAGGAATACCTCGCTCTGCGGACGGAAGGGACCGATAAATGATCAATCGGTGAAGGGGCCGTTCACGAAGCGATAGCGGAGGAAGTATTTCTCGTCAGCGACCGGTTCGGCAGATTGGAGAACGCGGGTAGCAATTCCTCCCGAAAGGTCCTGCGAGCTAACCTCGAAGAGCGGGGTGGCATCGAACCAATCATCAAGGTTCAGGGAATACTCGAGGCGGCCGCCGGCATCCTCCGCGAGGAGGTTCAGACCGACAGTGAATTGCAGACGCCCGTCAGTCAGACTGGTGTAAGATGGCTCGACGCCTCCGGAGGCATATTGGAAAAAGGCTGAAGCCCCGCCCCCACCGAAGAAGGACCCGGAGGCATCCGAGGGGCTACCTCCTGCTGACACGCTGGCCCGCCAATTCGCGGCATCGTTGTGGTCAGGCGCGGTGAAGGGTCCATTGAGAACGAGGCTGGGACCGGTGCCATCGACTGCGGTGGGCCAGGGAGCTTCGTCATTGTAGGTGAAGTCCTGAATGACGATACCATTAAGGCCAGTCAAGGTGATGCGTTCGCCGCCGTTCGCAAGTCCGGTGTCATTGTCAAATTCACCCGCGATGTTCAGCCCGGCATTCATGGAGTAGCGGAAATTCAGCGCGGCGGCATTCCGGGCGATGATGGTCCTTTCTCCGGAAGCCAGCTCGAAGCGATCCGGAAACGAAAAGCTAATTCCGTTCATGAAAGCGACGCCCGAAAGATCGATCACCTGATCACTGATGTTTGTAAGCTCGAGAAATTCAAAGGCATCGGCATCGGTGAAGCCGGCATTGATCTCAGCTGCCGAGGGATCCAGTGGGTGGTAGTGGAGTTCCGAGATGACCAGGTTTGTCGGAGCTGCGTTCGAGCCCACCACGAAAGTATTCGTAATGAGGCGGGACCAATTGTCCCCGTCCTTGGCGCGAGCCTTCACGATGGTGGTGTCATTGAGATCGATGGTCGGTGGGCTCCCTACAGAGCGGGTAACAGTAAGACCGAAGTCAAAGCTGAGATCCAGATTACCCCTGCTCGCTTTGTGCAATTCGAGGGAGATGACATTCCGCCCCTCAACAAAGAACGAGGCATCAACCTCGACCGGAATCCAGGCGACTTCTTCAGCATCTATCTGCGCGTCTGAGGCCAGCGTGTCATAGATGATCTCACCATCCGGCATGTTCTGACGAGTGACTTCCTTTCCATTGATATAAATGACGACTCCATCGTCATACTGGACC
Organism: uncultured Verrucomicrobiales bacterium; assembly: GCA_937969125.1. Taxonomy (GTDB): domain Bacteria; phylum Verrucomicrobiota; class Verrucomicrobiia; order Verrucomicrobiales; family Akkermansiaceae; genus SW10. The sequence continues at coordinate 13,322 of CALBVA010000186.1, forward strand.
TCCAAATTTCCGCCGGTGATGGTGGCGGCATTGGTAAAATCAAACTCGGTGCGGAAATAGGTGGTCGGATACTTCGAGAAGAATTGCGGTCCGAAGGGAACCTCGGTTGCGACCGGATTTGAATAGCCCAAGGGGGCCGGCTGATCCTCCACCCAGCCATTGGCTGGGGTATCTGCATAGTCCGGGTGGGTCCAATGGGAGGCGTCGTACCCCGGGGCTCCTTCCACAATCGCACTGGATCCCAGCGCAGTGGCAGAAGCAAGATAGTTCCAGTTCGCCCCGCGTGAGACCGCCTGAATCGTGACTAAGCCACCTGCATCATAGTTCTCAGAGGAGGGATTGATGACACCATCTTCCTGTCGTGGGTCACTCCCATCGACGGTATAATAAATGGTGCCCTGCGTGCCATTCACGGTGGCCATTGAGCCTGCGGCCACAACCCCTGAACCAGGAGTGATGCTGGGAGGCGCGGCTAACTGGGAATCGATCCACATCATACGCTCGCTGCTCCAGCTTTTCATGAAGTCGATCTGTTCCTCCCAAGTATCGGTGACAGGGGTATTGAAGCCAACCCTGCGAATTCTCAGATTATCCCATTTGGCGAAATTTCGAATGGCGGCTTCAGCTAGAGGAGCGGCAATGGCATCCATGCGGGCATGGAGTTCCGTATCGCTCAGGACATTGGTGCGGAGGAATTGCCAACGGTCCACAAAGGCCTGCCAAAAGTCGGGATCCTGTACAAGGCGGACCTCCCATTTTCCTTCGTTCACGCCATTGTTCTCGATGTATTGCCAGCCGGAATCCGTACCGGTGGGAATAGAGTTAAAGGTATTCCGACAGCAGCCATTACCCATGATCAGGTTGTAGTCCCAAAGCGGCCCATGAATAATTTTGCCGCCACGATCTTTATAAAAGTAGGCACTACGCATATAGGCATCCTGGTCACGGGTGAGTTCATTAATCACGAAAAGATTGGCGTATGACGGCACGTCAATAACGGCCTCGTATCCCAAGATGGGGTCCTTGAAATTCGCTCCGTCGATGCGGTTATCAACATCGCGGATGTAGTCGGAAATCCACTGCTTCTGGATCGCGGTTGCTTCGTTCTGAGCATCGGGCTCCACCAGTTCCAGATGGCTCCAACCCGGAAGACGCTCACTCGCAGTGGAAGCCCCGTATTCCCACTTCATGAGGTAGCCCCCGGTGATCTCCGGCTCGGTAGTGGCACCTTCGGGAATCTTTTCGATGTCGATCCGGTCCCGTGAACGCTTGTTCGTTTCCGTAATGACATAGACTCCCCGGTAATCGGTGGTGTAGTTAATTTCACCGCCATTCTCATTGAGGAAAAGCTCCACATGGCGGGTGCGTGGTGCGTCCAGCCCGATAACCCGGCCCAGCTCGAAGACGAGAGCATTACGAATGAGAGCCTTGTCCGTAAAGGGCGCGGCGAGAACCCAGTCGGAGTCCGCAGCCAAACCAAGAAGGCTGACGTCCTTATCCTCGTCTTCCTGATTTCGAAGTTCCAGACGGTATTGCTTCTTGGCAAATCCCGCAGAGCTCTGCCCGCGCACCCGATAAGCTGCGCGGGTGCTCACCGTGGGTTCATTGGTCAGCGAAGCTCGTCCGTCACCCGGTTCGAAGAGGCTAAAAGTGGTGAAGATGAGATTTGAACGACCGGGCGTACCGCCGTTGAAATTTTCGAGCACCACGATGGGGAGATTCGAGGTGAAACCGGAGAGATTGGAGGCACCCGACATGAGGCTCGACCCGATCGAGGCGGAAGAGAGCTCAAAATAATTCCGCGCCGAAATATCGCCCATCACCGAGGAATCGTCCGGATCGATCAGGCGGGCGCGCACCGTTGCAGATGAGTTCAGCGTAATCGGTCCGCTATACTTCGGAGAAGCGGCTGTGGGCTCGGACTTATTCAACGTGTAGTGAATGTCCAGATCTGCGATCTCCGGAATGATGATGACCTCCAGACTTCCCGAGAAGGTCTGACTGTTCTGCATAAATAAAGGTCTGCCCGAGATAAAAAACGGGCCCGCATTGACCTCCCCCGGCGTGGTCGTGACAAAGAAGCCCTCCTCCTCCGGATCACCCAACAAGCCAAATGATTTCCCACCCGGATGGCCCGTGGTCCAGCTGTATGAATCAACCGTCGTCATCTCATCCCGTCCCACTAAGAGCAGATCATCACCGTCCGCATTGAGTCGGAAATCGGTATGCAGCTCACTCCCCGCCACAGCGCGCTCCTTTCCCGAGGCGAAGATGACAATGCGGCCTCCGGCTTGAAGAACTGTCGAATCAGGAATCTCCCAGAGCCGACCCTTCGTAGGATCATCAGTGAGTGAGTAACCACCGAGATCGATCTCGCAGTCGTTCGGATTAAAAATCTCCACCCAGTCCGAGATCTCACCATCCTCGTCGCGGAGGGAATTACTGTCCGGATTCGCCAAAAACTCCGAAATCACAGGAGAGGTCGTTTCAGCCGCAAAAACGGGAAGATTGAAACCGATAGCGGCTCCAAGAAGGATGAAAAATCGTGTATTCATGGT
>CALBVA010000187.1 GCA_937969125.1 uncultured Verrucomicrobiales bacterium
AAGTAATCGGCGCTTTCGGTCTGGCGGGCCTGCGCGGCGCTGAGGAAGGCGGAATTAGAAGTGGCATGGGTGCCGGGATAGGCTGGCTGGAGCTCGAGGTTCGATAAGACATTAATGTGGTCCCTCACGGGGGCGAGCGATTGCAGAATGGGGGAGAGATTTTCGAGAGTGGTCTCGCTCTGCGGAGTCCAGCGGGTGAGGTCGCAGCCCATGGGCATGAAGACGAAGCCGAGGCGCTTCACGGGTGCGGCGGCGGTGAGCTTAGCGGCGGTGGCGGCGGGAACCATGGCATCCAGCAGCGGAAGGGCGAGGGAGGTGCCGACGCCACGGAGCATGGTACGGCGGGAGAGGGATTTTTGACTGAGGAACATGAGATCAGGATTGGCGGTTAATCGAGCCGGTGGGTGAAGGGAAGGGAGCGAGTGATGCCGAGGATGAGATCAGTGAAGCGGTAGTTATGAACGGCGGCGGCGCGGAGGATATTTCGGATGGCGGAGGCATCTGCGTGATCAACACCGCGACCGAGGGCGTAGGTCAGGAGTTTTTCAGTGACGGTGCGGGCGAAGAGGTCGGGGCGCTTTGCGAGGCCGGATTCGAGGCCCTCGATGCCGTGGAATTTTTGGCCGTCGGGAAGGCCGCCGGCGGCATCGACTTCGTAGTTGAGGAAGCGGCCGACGGCATCGTATTGCTCCAGGGCGAAGCCAACGGGATCCATGAGGTCATGGCAGGTGGCGCAGGAAGCTTTTTGGGAATGAGCGGCGAGCTTCTCACGCATGGGGAGAGATTGATCAATGACGACATCATCGAGCGAGGGGATATCCGCCGGAGGAGGCGGAGCAGGGGTGCCGAGGATGTTTTCAAGGATCCAGTTTCCGCGAATGACAGGCGAAGTACGGTTCGCATAAGAGGTTACGGTGAGGATACTGCCGTGGCGAAGAAGACCGCCGCGCGGGCTGTCTGGTGGAAGGGCGACGTGGCGGAAGCGGCTACCGAAAATCCCAGGGATTCCGTAGTGTTTTGCGAGGCGTTCATTGAGAAAGGAGTAACGGGCGGTGAGGAGATCGATGACGGGGCGTTGCTCTTTGAGGATGGATTGGAAGAGGAGTTCAGTCTCGCGGAGGAAGGATTGGCGGAGGTTATCATCAAAGTCCGGGAAGAGACGGAGGTCCGGTGAGACGGAGGTGAGATTCCGGAGGTGGAGCCATTGGTTCGCGAAATTGGTGACGAGGGAATCGGAGCGGGGGTCGGCGAGCATGCGGCTGACCTGGGCGTCGCGGATGGCGGGGTCGCTGAGTTTCGCGGTGAGGAGTTGCTCATCCGGGAGGCTGGACCAGAGGAAAAAGGAGAGGCGGGTGGCGAGTTCCAGATCGGTAAGCGGACGGACCTTGCCGGGAGTCATTGAGGGCTCGATGCGGAAGAGAAAACGGGGGCTCACGAGGATGGCGGCGAGAGCCATTTCGGGACCCTGCTCCAGATAGGGAGCGAGGGCGGCGCGATCGGAATCGGTGACTGGGCGGCGGTAGGCGAGTCGGGTAATGCGGTCCAGATCCAAGGGATTCGGGGAAGCTTCTTCAGCGGAAAATGGCCCGGTGACGGAGACCTGGAAGATGGCGGGAGCCTGCCGAGGGTGGCGGTGGGCGTTGTATTGAGAGTGGTAGGGCTGGCGTGCGGTGGTAATAAGGGAGGCAGGCTTCTTCAGGAAGGTCACTCCGATTTTATGAACTCCGGCAGGGAGTTGGAGGCGCACCTTGAGATGTGAATCGACAGTGGAGTGGTCGCGATCCTTCGGACGCTCGACGTGGAAGGAACGGGTGGGCTTGCCATCGATGAGGAACTCGATCTGATGCTTCGACCAGAGGCCCTCGACTTCTTCATTCCGGTCGCGAGCCAGGCGGATGACGAAATCGTATTCACCTGCGACGGGGAAATGGTGGTTGAAGCTCAGGCCGCCCCGGGTGCCGATGGGAAGGCCCTGGACGTGTTCCTTTTGGCTCTGGTCAGCGGGCAAGCGGACGATGCGCATGTCCGGAGAGGACGGTGCGCTTCCGGTGGCGAGCCGAGCGATTTTCTGCGCAGCGCGGACGTATCGATTGAGCAAGGTAGGAGAGAGGTCACCGACGGTGATGTTATCAAAGCCGTGGGAAGATTGATCCTGCGGAAGGAGTTCAGAGACATCGAGATTGATCCCTAGGAGATCACGGACAGCAAGGCGATACTCGGTGCGGGTAAGGCGACGCAGGGCTGGGACCTTGCCGGGGGAGGGATGGTTGTCCGCATGGGAGTCCAACCGACCGATGAGGTGAGTGAGGATGGCTTGATACTCCGTTTCGGATGGGCGGTCCTTCTTCGGAGGGGGCATCTGCCGAGAGTCCATGCGCAGGATGGCGTGCTCCCAGATGGCGCGATGGTTTTCGAGGGGAGCATTGACGATCGCGCCAAGATCCAGGTTCCCTTTCGTGATGCCATCGCCGTGGCAGTCGATGCAGTGATCCTCCACGAAATCTACGATCATCGGCCCGCCATAAAGAGGCGCGATCAAAAGCAGGAAGTTGAGGAGGCGGGGCATGAGGGGCATTGCTAGCAATATCGGGGGAGGATTGCAATCATGCGGGCTGAAGCGGCCTGCATGTTCGTCATCTTGACTCGTCAATAATTCACCCCGGCTATGAAAGTGAAATGTCAGAACTGTTTTTTTGAGACTGAGTATCCCGCTGAGAAAGCCGGCCAGTCCATTCCTTGTGCTTCCTGTGAAAAGCCCGTCTCCACTCCTCGTGCCAGCACAGCACCTCCTCTGAAAAGTCCTCCGGTGCTCCCTTCTTCAGGTGCTGCTCAATCTTCCCCTCCTCCGATTCCCACCATCCCAACTGCAGCTGGGAGTGAGGCTGGTGCTCCGGCCCGGAAGCTCGCCAATGATCTGCTCGCCGTTGTCGCTTTGTTCGCTCGTCGTATTCTGCGGAGTAACCTGTATTCCGAGCGCGTTACGGCTCATGAAGTAGCGGCATTGGAATCCTGTGAGCCACCAGTGACCTCACCCATTGCCCAGAGCTATCTGGGTTGGCGGCGAGCGCTCCTTTGGTTTGGCGGGATCTGCCTAGGCATTGCAGTGCTGCTCGATCTTCCGGATTTTTTTGAGACTCTCGGAGATGAGAACATGCCCGGGATCATCACTTTTGTGAGCTTCGCCTTTCTCGCCGCAAAGAACGGTGCGGCGGCACTTGCCGTTTTGGCTGCTCTGAAGTGGGATCAGATTAAGTTCACCCGCACGACAGCCCGGCTCTCCTGGATCTGTCTCTTTATCGTGCCGCTTCTCATAGGTTTACTCCCGATCTCATACTTCATTGATCACGAGGTCACCGGCATTCCCGAGGCCCAGGTGAATTTCCAATTCGGCCTCTTATACTTCATCCTCTTGACTCCATCGCTGCTGGGTCTTTTTCCGGGCATTGTCCGCTCTGCCCTCACCTTAAAGACCATGCTCCCCGAGTCCCAAATGCCTGGTTGGGTGGCCCTGATTATCGCTCCGCTTTATGCCCTTTTTCTGGCGATCGGTCTTGTCCTGGCAGCTCAAGCGCAGGATTTCCTCACCGCTGCGACTTTCATTGCCTTCATTGCAGCTCCGGTGATCGTGGTTCTGAATTCTGCCAAACTCGTCTCTCCGGCCCCACCCGAAGTTATGTTGAAGAATATCGCCTCGGTGAAGGGCAAGGTCGCCATCGCCTATGCTACTGGTCTCTTCCTTGCCACACTGCTGGCTCTCCGCTTCATCAATAAAGCCAACCTTGATATCGGGTTCTTCGACGTTCTCGGTTTCGTTTCCGCTCTTCTTGCCAACCTCTTTATGGTAACTGTGGTCGTCTCAGATCTGCTCCTTACTTTGTTCAATGATGCCTTTCACCGGGAGGTCACTCTTCGCGAGGAGGGACTCATTGAAGACCTGGAAGAACGCTTTCGCGATCTCGATGAAATTGGTCTCACCCAGCTTGGGGCGGGTGAAGGTGAGATGATCGATCAACTCCGCGGCAAGGTCAGAAAAATGACCGGAGGCTCTTATTCCTCTGACTAATCATTGTCCCTGCCCTCGCCGCGACTAGACTCGCCCCATGTGCGGGATCGCTGGTGGATATATCCTCGGGGAGGACCAGCTGCAGCGGTCGCTGGCGGCCCTCCACCATCGCGGGCCGGACTCGCGGGGGAGCTTCGAGGCAGGTTCCTTCCGCGCGGGAATGACCCGGCTCGCCATCCTGGACCGCGAGGGCGGCTCACAACCATTTACCTCGCCAGACGGACGGGTCAGCGCGGTTTGCAACGGCGAGATCTATAACTGGCAATCCCTCCGTCGTCAGCTAGACGAGCGGGGGCATAAATTCCATACCCGTTGTGACTGCGAGATCCTTCCTGCCGCTTGGTTAGAGTGGGGAACAGATATGGTTCAAAGATTCGAGGGCATGTTCGCCCTCGCAGTCTATGATCGGGACAAGGAATCCCTCTTTCTGGCCCGTGACCGCTGTGGTGAAAAGCCTCTCTACCTAACTACCCATGGTCCGCTGAAATTTGCCTCCGAGATTAAGGCCCTCCGAGCCCTCGGCGTGTCTCTCGCTCCGGATCCGTCCCGCCTCGGCACGTGGCTTTCTCTCCGCTACCTCCCGGAGCCTGCCACTCTCTTTCAAGGCATCGAGACTCTCCCCGCCGCCCACTCCCTGACTGTAAACTCCAGTGGATCTCGTACTTTAAATCGCTACTGGTCTCCTCCTCAATGCGACCTCGCCACTGACGAAGCAAAGTCCGTTGATGAACTTGATGAACTCGTCCGCTCTTCGGTCGAGAAATCCCTCCAATCCGACGTTCCTGTCGCGGCCTACCTTTCCGCTGGGGTCGATTCCTCCCTCCTCACTCATTACATCAAGGACCTCGGCGGCGATGTCAAAACCGTCTCCATTGGCTTCGGAGCCGATTCCGATGAAACCCCGGAAGCCCTGGCATTCGCGAAATCTCTCGGCCTGCCACATGCTCCCACCCAACTCCAGCCGGAGGCATTAAATGAGCTCCCCCGCGTCATCCACCAGATGGATCGTCCGGTCGGGGATCCTCTCATCCTCGCCTTTGACCACCTCGCTGCACACACCTCTGCATTGGGCTGCAAGGTCGCCCTCGGTGGCGAAGGGCCGGATGAGCACTTCGCCGGTTATTCTTTCCAGAAGGCCTATGCCACCGTCGCGGCAGCTGGTCCGCTGAAGCGCGCGGCCATGACCCTAGCGCTCAATGCCGCCCCCACCCCGCTACTCAACCGCCTCGCCAAATTCCCCGCCGACCTCGGCCGCAGCGGCCGCGCGAAGATCACCAACTACCTCCGCTCCTTCGCCACCCGCAGCACCTTCCAGCAAGTCACCGGCCTCCACACCCTCTTCGAGCCGCACGAAATTTCCCGCGCCCTCCACCCGGACCTCCGCGATTCCCAGGTCGCCCACGTCCCGGATCTCGCCCTCGGCCACTCGCCGCTCGATACCGCCCTCCGCTCGCAATACGACTCCTGGCTCCCGGACTGGTCGCTCATTCGCCAGGATAAGAACACCATGGCTCACTCGTTGGAATACCGTGCTCCCTTCCTCAATCATCGCATCATTGATTTCGCCTTCGCTCAACCGGACCACTTTAAAGTCTCCCCCTCATCCGATAAACACCTCTGGCGTCAGCTCGCCGCCCGCCACCTTTCGCCCGAGGTCACCCATCGGGCCAAGCAACCCTTCTACCTCCCGCTCGAAAGCCCGGCCTGGCGTCAGCCTCTCCTCGCCCTCGCGCGCGAGGTCCTCTCACCAGAAAATCTTGCCCGTCACCGCTGGATCGATCCCGCCTTCGTCGCTTCCTACCAGTCACCCACCGACTTCCTTCCGTTGAAACAGCTCGCTTCCCTCATCATTTTGCATCTCTGGTTCGACCAATTCGCGCCATAGTCTAAGCTCGTCCCCGTGTTAGATATTCCCCTCAGAGTTGGCCTCATTGGTGCCGGATGCATGGGCCGCGGCATCGCCTTTCAGGTCAAGACTACCCCCGGCATGGATCTCACCTGGGTCGCCGACTCGGACCCTGCCTCTGCTGCCAATGCCGCCGCCCTCGCCGATAATTGCGCCCACGGCACCGATCTCGCGCAGTTGTTCAAGGACCACCCCATCGATGTCTTCGTCGAAGCCACGAACTCCATCGGACCCGCTGCGGAATACTGCCTCCTCGCCCTTAAAAATCACGCCCACGTAGTCCTCATGAATGCCGAGGTCGATCTCGCCCTCGGACCGCTTCTCCAGTCCCGCGCTTACACCGAGGGTCTCATTGTCACCTCTGATGCCGGGGATCAGCACGGCGTCCTCGCCACCATGATCCAAGAGGCAAATATCATGGGCTTCGACATCGTCCAGGCCGGCAATATCAAAGGCTTTCTCGATCGCAGTGCCACTCCGGAATCCATCCTCCCCGAGGCAGAAAAGCGCAATCTCTCCGCCGTCCAGTGCTGCGCCTACACGGATGGCACAAAGCTCCACATCGAGATGGCCGTCCTCGCAAATGCCTTCGGCTACCTCCCACCCGTTGGCGGCATGACCGGCCCTCGCGCTGCTGATGTCAATGAAGCCCTCACCGCCTTCGACCTCGATTCCTATGATGGCACTCCACGCATTGACTACCTCCTCGGCGCCGAACCCGGCGGCGGAGTTTACCTCATCGTAAAACCGAAGGCCGACCTTCCCGAGGAGCAAGCCTTCTACCTGAACTACTACAAACTCGGAGAAGGTCCGTATTATCTGCTCTATCGTCCTTATCACCTCTGTCACCTCGAGACTCCCAAGGCCATCCTCGGTGCCGCCGCCGGTCAAGCGATCCTCTCTCCCTCCCGCCCCACCTGTGAGGTCTATGCCTACGCGAAGCGCGACCTCCCCGCCGGCACCCCCATTCGTCACGCTATTGGATCCGCCGAACTTTACGGCCTCGTCGAACCGCTAGATGCCAATCGCATCCCCATTTCACTCCTCGAAGACGAGACCCACCTCAAGCGCGATCTCACCAAGGACCAAGCCCTCACCTTCGATGACCTCGACCTGCCCGACAGCTCGCTGACCCGCCTCTGGATCGAGCAGCAGGAACTCCTGTCTCACGCATAAAATGGCGAAAAAAATCACCATTCTCGGCGGTGGTCCCTGCGGACTTTATGCTGCCCACCGCGCCCTCGAACTCGGCGCAGAGGTCGTCCTTCATGAAAAGGCCAACCAATTCGGCGGGCTCGCGGGCGGTCACCAACGCGGAGAAAATTGGTATGATCTCGGCGTGCACATGCTTCACGCCTTCGATGAAGAGATTTTTCGCACTTGCGCTGACGCCATGTCGGAGGAGCGCATCGAGGTCCCTTTGAAAGCCCACATCCGCTGGGGTGATAAGCTCTACCATTACCCGCTGCGAGGTCGCGATATCCTCGCCGGAATTCCCCCCTTTACCCTCGCTCGTTGCCTCACCGGGCTGCTCATCGCGGAATTTCAAAGCCGCTTCAGTGGTCGTGATGAAGGAGACGATGCCGAGTCAGCCCTCATCGAACTCTACGGCTCGCCGCTCTATGAATTCTTCTTTGAGGACTTCACCCACCGCTACTGGGGAATCCATCCACGCGATCTCTCGGCCGAGTTCGTCCGCCGAAAGATGCCACGTCTCTCCGCCGTCGATGTCTTCAAGAATCTCCTCGAAAAGCTGAAACTCACCAAAGCCCGCGATGCCACTGAGGGTGCTTTGCGATTCGAAACCCTGCACTACTCGCAGACCGGCACTGAGACCCTCCCGCGCTCTCTCGCCGCCTCACTCATCAATCGCGGAGCGGACCTACGGCTCAATTCTCTCGTCGAAAAAATCGATCCCCGCGAGGGCCTCATCATCTCTACCATCCCGCTCCCGCATCTCATCCAGGCCATTGATGCTCCTGTGGACATCCAGGCCACCGCCGCGAAACTCCGCTTCAAGCCTATGGTCGTTTACGCCCTCCTCGTAAGGAAGGAGAAGTGCATGGATGCCCTCTACACCTACTACCGCGACCGCATCTTCCACCGTGTCGGCGAACCGAAGAATGCCGGGCTCAAGGTCACTCCAACCGAAAGTACGACACTCATCGTAGAAACCACCTGTGAGATCGGCGACCGAAAGTGGACCGGCGAGGCTCTTCCGGAAATCATTCGAGACCTCGAAGCCGAAGGTATCTGCACCGCCTCTGACATTCAGGAACACCACCTCCTCCACTCCGAACAAGCCTACCCGATTTTTAACCGAGGCTTTGAAGAGAACCTCAAAGTGGTCACCGACTATCTCGCTGGATTCCCAAATCTCCGCACCACCGGTCGCCAAGGTGCCTTTACCTACCCAAACATGCACAGCGCCATGCGCATGGGCGCGATTGCTGCGGAGGAACTTCTCGTGGCGGCAGATTCCATCCGCTCTACTAATGCAGAATCCCCGAAGTAGGGAATGGCATGGCGCTTGGAAAGCGCCGCCACTACAGCAGCTCCAAAAACTGCGGCAGCACCGCCAGGAAGAGCGAGTTCTTCCCGCCCCGTGAGAGCTGGCTCGCTACCAATTCCGCTGGTTCATCCGAATCCGCTGGGCCACTGAAATCGATGCAGTGACCATCCGTGCAGAGCGCGTGACAGAGGTGGGTATTGCCCTTCTGACGCATTACCTTCACCTCGCAGTTCGGACCGGCGAGCGAAAGAAGCGAGAGCGGCGCTCCTTCTTCATCCCACTCAATGACTGCCTCGATCGCCTGCCCATCCTTCGACTTCAGCGAGAAGCGGTCCTCATTTTTCTCAATAAGTTCCCATCCCGATTGTTCGATCACCCAGGCCAGCAGGAGCAGGGCGGAGGTCCGCTGATCCGGATGCGCCTTTAGTGTGACCGTCTCGATTTTAGAAAACCCTTTTTGCGCCACCGGGTCATCAAAGAGCCCCGCAATAGCGAGGCGATAGTGATAGCTCCGCGTCCACGCGAGATCCTGGGTCACCATCTTGGTCCCGGCCTGCTCACGCGCTTCCGTGATTTTGGCAAAGCTGGCCTTCGGGTCCGCCCAGGTCGTGCTGTCGAAAATCAATCGGTCCAGCACGCGGAAGAGGCGTTCTTCAAAGAGATCCGTGAGCTCGTTCTGCCACCAAAAGACGAGCGGAAGGTCGCTGTTGAGATTGGCAAAGACGGTATTGCGAAGACGGCCGAGCGACTTGCCCTTGAGCAAGAATGACACCTGTTCGGAGCAGATCGATTTTTTGCCATGAGCGAGATGACAGTGCGCGGTGATCCAGGCCTCTACCGATGATTCCGGCGCTCCGCGATCCATCCCGATGAGCAGAGCCCGACAGGCGTGCTCCTTCGTGAGAGCTTGGATCATCTCCGAGTTCGCCACTAATTGGTCTGCCTCCTCGGTATAAATCAGGAAGTTCATCAGGGAGGCATTGGTGCTGGCCTCATTCCCTTCCCAGAGCTTCTTCAGCTCCTTGCTGATCGAGCCGACGCTGACCGGCTGCCCGAGTCCTTTCGTGGAGATTTCACTGCTCATCATTCGATCAAATTAAAGTCTCCTCCAGGTGCGGCCTTCTTCGGACAGCAGTTCGTCCGCCTCACGCGGTCCCCACGATCCGGCAGGGAATTCCGCCATTGGGGGTTTTTTGTCACTCTCATGCCAAGCTTTCTCGATGTGATCGATAAACTTCCACGCCTCCTCCACCTCGTCACGCCGCGCGAAGAGAGTGGCATCGCCAGCCATCGCATCTAGGAGCAACCGTTCGTAAGCCTCCGGACTACTCTTGCCGAAGCTGGTGGCGTAGTGGAAGTCCATCTTCACCGCCTCCATCCGCAACGTCGTGCCGGGGAGCTTCGAGTTCATGCGGAGGGAGATTCCCTCGTCCGGCTGGATGCGGATCACCAAGACATTGCCATCCGGCACTCCTCCCGGGGTGGCATTGAAAAGCACACTCGGGGTAGCCTTGAAGTGAATGGAAATCTCGGTCGCCTTCTTCGGCAGCCGCTTGCCCACACGCACATAGAAGGGCACGCCGGACCAGCGCCAGGTATCAATCATGCAGCGCACCGCGACATAGGCCTCGGTTTCAGACTCGGGATTCACCCGGTCCTCTTCGCGGTATCCCGGCACTTCCTGCCCATCAATATTCCCGGAAGTGTATTGAGCTCGCACCACGTTTTGTTCTACCAGCTCGGGGGTGTCCCACTGCCGTAGCGAGCGGATCACCTTCACCTTCTCATCCCGCACGCCGTCGGCGGTAAGATCGGTGGGCGGCTCCATCGCCACCAGACTGAGAAGCTGGAGGAGGTGGTTTTGTACCATATCCCGCAGCGCACCGGCCTTATCATAATAACCGCCGCGTCCGCCTTCCATTCCCAGATGCTCCGCACAGGTGATCTGCACGTGGTCAATGTGTTCCTTATTCCACATCGGTTCGAAAATGGCGTTCGCGAACCTCAGCACCATGATGTTTTGCGCGGTCTCCTTACCCAGGTAGTGATCGATACGGTAGGTGTCCTTTTCCTCGAAGGTCCCATTGACCACCCCATTCAGATGTTGCGCCGTCGCCAAAGTGGTGCCGAAGGGCTTTTCCACGATTACGCGTGACCAGCAACCTTCGCGCTCCTGGCTGAGGCCAGCCTTTTTTAGGTTGATGAGGATGTCATCGAAAAACTCCGGAGCACTCGCGATGTAAAAGAGTCGGTTCCCCTTGCCACCGCGCTCCTCATCGATCTCATTCAGTCGTTTCGCCAGGCTGGCGTAGCCATCCTCATCCTGGAATTCGCTTTGATGGTAGCTGACATTCGCCGCGATATTTTCCCAGGTTTCCGGATCGTGTCCCGTGCGTGAGACCTTCTGATTCAGCTTCTCCAGCCCCTCACGGAAGAATTCATCCGTCCAATCGCGTCGCGCAAATCCCACAATTTTCACCCCCACGGGTAGTTCGCCATCAACAGCGAGATTATAAAGGGCCGGGATCAGCTTGCGGTGGGTAAGGTCGCCGGTGGCGCCGAAGATGACAACTGTGCACGCCTCCGGCCGGTTGCGTGATACGAGGTCTTCGCGAAATGGATTGCTCACCCCGCCTTCTATACCGGAAGAGGCGAATCGCAATCCTCGAGGCATGAATTCAGTTCATGAGATTCTCCGATTGCGGAGGAGCTGGGACGATGAGAGCGATCCGATCGGGTCAATTGACGTAAGGACGAGCCTGTTTAATCGAAAGCACGCCGGACTCGGTGATCTTGAACTCAATCTCCATCGCGAAGTCGGGGTCAGAGCTTCCATAAATTGATTTGAAGGCGGAATTGAGCAGCCTCATTTTATCGACAAGATCGAGAACCTGATCTCGCGTGAGCACCGTTTCGCCATCTGCTAGGCGGTTGGAGAAGCGGATGTATTGGATCTCATATCGCTCAGCTCCCAAAAGGTCGGCGACGAGGAATTCTTCCGGGATGGAGTTAGCCTCAGGATTCGTGACAAGATCTTCTCCGACCTGGACATTGAAATAATAGCCCTCCCAACGAGGGTCGAAGATGTTTCGGGCGACCGCCACGCCATTCGCCTGCTCATTCTTCTCATTTGGGTGGACCAGGATGCCCATGGCGGATTGAAGGTGATCGATGCGGTAAAACTCACGCTCCTCATAGGCCCGGTAATTCCACAGGCTGGCCCAGACCTGACGCACGCTTTTGCCAATGAAACCTTCATCAGCCTTATGGGTGTAGGAATCATAAAGGCCCGCTCCGTTGAAGGTCACCGAATCCTCCGCATTCGCACTGGAGCGCAGGCGAGGAGTGACATCATCAGGGAAGGATTCCTGCAGAGTGGTCAGAGTGGTGATCATCCACTCGGGAAAGGTGCTCTCTTTTTTCATCCGTGTCCGAAAGGCCTTGAGCCGCGCTTCCCGGATCGCGGGATTTGTTTGGAAAACGGAGTCCTCGATCATGGTGCGAGCCTCTTCGTAGAAGCCATTGTGCTTCATAAATTCGTCGTAGAAGTAGAAAGGAATGGCGAAGCCGTCCGGAGCATTATCTGGGAACAAACGATGGAGTGTGGCCACGTTGGTCGCCTTTCCTCCGAAGGCGTCACTCCCTAAAGTGGGGACTGCCGAAAGGGGCTCGATTGTCTGCTGTAAGAGATTACGCGGAGGAAAGCTCACCGTGGTCGGGCGAATACTCTCAAAGAACTGATCGACCTCCGCCTGCGTCGCAGCGCGAATCTCGAATCCCTCCGGGCTGACCCTGTAGAAAACATTCTGTCCCAAGAAAGGCTCGATGTCCGGGTGGGTGCTGGCATTGGCGATAAAGGCATTCGGAGTATTGTTTTGCTGAGCCTTCAGATTGACATGGGAGAGAGGCGTCTGCGGGACCTCCGTGATGATCCCCGAAACCTTGGTGAGGTCATTGGGGAGAGTTTGGAAGATCACGATGTCACGCGCCGAGAGGGTTCCACCACCCGTCGCGAGTTTCAGTCGGCCATAGGCCTCGCGCTGGTGCATGGGCTGATATTCGATATTGCCAAAGAGCTTCTCGGTCTCG
>CALBVA010000188.1 GCA_937969125.1 uncultured Verrucomicrobiales bacterium
CCCCATCACACCCCTTCCCGAGAACTCCCATTGGTTCATCAGTCACGGAAACCTGCGGAAGGAAAAAAATCCTGAGCGAGATAGAACCCTAGCTTCGATGACATGGAGGCCAAGCTTCGCAACTACCCCCATCAATCTGACTCTCAAAAGCCCCCTCGCGAGCTGTAACCGGCGAGGGGATTTTTTATGCCTAGATTTTCCGTGAGGTGGCATTGCCAATCCCTCCCGCAACCGCTAAGTCCATCGCATGTATTTGACAGGATTTGCCGATGAAGCGGCTCGCGACCTCGCCACTCAGATCAAGGCCACCAAGGAAATTGGCTGGGATAAAATCTCCGCCCGTGGTGTGAATGGATCGAACATCCACGAGCTTCCGGAAGATCAATTCAATGCCGTCGCCGATCAGCTCGATGCCGCCGGCATCATCATTCCTGAATTCGGGTCACTCATGGGCAACTGGGGAAAGAAAATCGACTCCGACTTTGAAATCACGATCAAGGAAATCGAGCGCGCCATCCCTCGCATGAAACGGCTCGGCACAAAGCTCATCCGCATCATGTCCTACGCTCAGGAACCTTGGGGAGATGATCAGCAGGAGGAAGAGCGCATCCGCCGCGTTCGTGAAATGCACGCCCGCTTCGCCTTCGATGGTATCCAGGCCGTCCACGAAAACTGCATGAACTGGGGAGGCTTTTCCGCCGAGCACACCCTGCGCCTCGTCGAATCGGTCCCAGGCTTAAAGCTCGTCTTTGACACCGCAAACCCCGTCTTCCAGCTCGACCGCTCGCAGCCGCAGGAAGACGGCAGTTTCCCATGGCAGGATCCCCTTGAATTCTACCAAAAGGTCAAGGAGCACGTCATCCACGTTCACATCAAAGACTGCACCAATCCCCCAGCCGGGGAAACCGAGCCGGAGAAATACACCCTACCAGGCGAAGGGCAGGCGAAGGTGCGGGAGATCCTCACCGCCCTGAAGTCCGACGGCTATGAGGGAGGCATTGCCATCGAGCCACACGTTGCCACCGTCTTCCATGCCACTGATGGTGCTGAACCGGATTGGCAGCAGTGCTACGACTCCTACGTCGAATACGGCAAGGCCACCAACAAGCTCATCGAGGAGATTTGGTAAGCTCCACCTGTTTCTTTTTCCCGAATGATTTCCGGATGTCCTCCTGGCTACCATAGACCATGAGGACGTCCCCCTTTTTTATCAGGGAGCCCTTTTTCGGAGCTCCCACGAATTCTCCATCATCCCGGTAAATCCCCAGGACAATAATTCCGTCGTCAGCGGGACGCACCTCGTAAAGCTGCTTCCCCATCCACGGATGCTCCTCCCCCAGCTCCGCATCGTAAACGCAGTAACCATTCTCCAGATTTAAAAGGTAATCGTAGTCCACGATCCGTTTTAGCCCCGCAGCCTCCAAGGTCTTCTTCAAAAAACGATCCAGCGGGACCTTCACCACGCGAAGGTTAAAAAAGATGGCCGTGCTCAGCACCCCGAGCCCGATCACCCCCAACCAGGCGAAGGTCATCCCCAGCCCCCTCTCGTCACTGTTCATCAGAGTGACTAGGAGCGTCGCGAGAGCGGAAGTCAGGCCAATGTTGCCAGCCACGATCAAATGAAGGATAATTCTTCGCCGCACCGGATGACTCACCACCATCTCCGCCTCCGTTGTGGTGAACCCCACCCCGAAGAAGGCCGAGGCCGCCTGGAATTGCGCCACCGGCTTTGACATCCCGGTGAACTGCAGCGCACTGGAGCCAATCTTCACAACCAGAAGTGCGATCAAAATGATCACCACAAGTGCCAAAAACGAACCCATACCAGTTTTTCTACCGGAATATTTCCTTCGGACCACAGAATTATCAATAACTGAGCTTGATTCTGCAGCCTCAATAGGGACACTTGCGCTCTAATTAATTATGAGTGACGACCGCTATGAAATCCGCAGCAAGATTGGTCAGGGAGGCGTCGGTGCCGTTTACCGCGCATTCGACCGCCATCTGAACCGAGAAGTCGCGATCAAGCGAGTCCTCCCGGAGGGCGGCTACGAGAATCAGGAAGAAGCCACCAAGGCCATGCTGAATGAAGCGGCCTCCCTCTGCTCCGTCCAACACCCCCACATCGTCACCGTTTTTGATGCCGGTGTGGACAATGACGGCCCTTACGTCGTCATGGAGCTCCTTTCTGGTCGCACCATCGATGAGATGATCGAGCGTGGCACCCTGACCTTCGAGGACTTCCGTGAGGTCGCTGTCCAGAGTCAGGAGGCACTCATTGCGGCGCAGGACCTCGACCTCGTCCACCGTGACATTAAGCCCACCAACGTCATGGTCACCTGGCTCCCCAGCGGCCGCTTCCAGGTGAAGATCGTGGACTTTGGTCTCGCCAAGTTTTCTCCCAAGCCCTCCCTCCAGACCATCGACCACGGCGATTCCGTCTTCGGGTCCATTCACTTCATGGCGCCAGAACAGTTCGAGCGCACCCCGCTCGACAAGCGCACTGACATGTATTCCATGGGCTGCGTCTATTACTACTGCCTCGCTGGTCAATATCCCTTCGATGGCGAAACAGCGCCACAGGTGATGAATGCACACCTCCAGCACACCGTCACCCCGATTGAGCAACTCCGCCCCGATCTTCCCGAATGGCTCTCCAAGTGGGTCATGTGGCACCTCGCCCGGAACATGGAGGACCGCCCACGCGATGCCCGTGAAGCCCTGAAGCTCTTCCTCATGAGCGAGAACGGACCCGGCGGTGCCCCCGAGGCCACAGCCATGTCGCCCATGGCGATCGCCCCCGGTGCTCCACCTGCCAACACCGATACCGGCCCGGTCAAGACGCACACTGCTCCCCAGCCCATCATGCCGCCGGAAGGCGCCACGCCCTCCATCCATACCTCGTCGCAACAGGTCAAGGCCAGCACCTCCCAGGTCACGGTTGCCGCACCGGTTCAAAACCAGGAAGCTCAGGTCACGGTTCCCCTGAGCGGTGTCCCGACCCCTCCACCGACTGATAAACCGGCCCTAGTCGCCGGTGTAAACCTTGCCGCCCCGACGGCTGCAGCGCCCCAGTTTAATACCGGCGCCCCCGTACTCCAGACCGGCGCTGCCCCTATTCCTGCACCGGGCGGACTCGCCACTCCTGCAGCCCCCGCTCCCGGACTTGGTGGAGCCGCAGCCCAGCTTGGAGCGGCTCCGGTTCAAGGAACATCTGTCGCTCTTCCAACCCAGAAAAGCGGCATGAGCAATGCCGCAAAAGGCGTCATCGCCGCTGCCCTCGCCGTTGGAATCATCATCGCGGGCATCATTCTGATGGAAAAAAGGAAGGACAATGCCCGCACCGGCGAGCTGAACGAGGTCTATGCCGAATTCGCAAACAACAAGACCCCTCAATCCATCGACATGGACAGCAGAAGGGTCAGCCTCATCCTTGAGACTCTCTCCACCCCCGGTGAAACTGAAGAGAAGGACCGCCCGACCCTCCTGACAGCACTGAATGTAGCCAAAGAAACCGACGGCACTGACATCTCCGCACTCATTGCCAAATATGCTGCTGAGAATGACATGGACAATGGCGTCCGCGCCAAACTCTTCGATGTCGTTCGTTATCGTGGGGAGGAAAGTGCCCTACCCCACCTCATCGACTACGCCAGCAAGTCGGACAACGCCATTGCCGGACGCGCCGCCCTCAGTGCCGCCCGGAAGATGGCGAACTCCTCGAACTTCGATAGCCTTCTCAGTATCGTCAACCGCACCCAAAATGCCACCATCCGCACCGAGGCCGTCAAGACCCTCATCGCGGTAGTCAAGGATACTGAAGACACCGCTAGCTTCACTGAGCCTATCATCGCCAGCTATAAATCCACGACCAACGACAGTGCCAAACGCTCCCTTCTCACCGTGATGGGAGCCGCAGGTGGCGATCAAGCCGCTGATATCGTCGCCTCCCAGCTTCAGGGTGATGACGACGGAATGAGAATGGCTGCGATGCAAGCCCTCCGCCACTGGCCGGATGGCTCACAGTTTGAAGTCCTCAGCGACTACGCTGCCGGTGAGCAAAACTCCACTCTTCGCAGCAAGGCCTTTTCCGCCATGATCGACTTCCTAATGAGCTCCGGAGAAAGACTGGATGATGATGACAAGTCCCTCTACTGGGAAGACACCGCAGGCATCGCCGCCGGTGAAAGTGAGCAGCTGCAAGTCGTGCAAGCCATGGCCCGCGAAAGCGCGGTGTGGGCAGACGACATCCTCGACACCTTCGTCGAAAGTGGCGACACCGACCGAGTCCAATCCTCCGCTGAAGAAGCGAAGGTCCAGCGTGCCGAAAACGCCACCCGAATCGAACGTGGCGGAGAACGTGCTAGCAGTGGCGACGACGAAGAGGAAATCGAAGAAGATGAAGAAGAAGTCGAAGAAGATGACTCCGAGGAAGAGGAAACCGAGGAGGAAGAAGAGGAAGAATAATCGCCTCAACAATTTTCAACTACTCTCCACTACTTTCAAAAAGGCGGCCGTCAGGTCGCCTTTTTTCCTTCCCACCACTCGTCGAAGCACGACCTCTATCCTTTCCAATCCTCCCCTCGTCCCGTAGTCATCACCTGTGGATTTTGTCCCTCTCATTCCTCCGCTGGTC
>CALBVA010000189.1 GCA_937969125.1 uncultured Verrucomicrobiales bacterium
CTACCGTCGGAGGAATTCCTTCACAATGAGGTCATCGGAGTTCTTGAGGACAATGACCTCATCACTGGTGAGGCCCGTGTGCGTCTCACCCTGACCTCAGACGCCCTCATCACTGCTGTTCCGATCCCGCCCCGTCCTGTCTCTGCCGAGGTGGTCTCGGTCAATTTCCCCATTAACGAACGCAGCCCGCTGACCTCAGCCAAGACCACCTCCTACGCTGAAAATATCCATGTCCTTCGCTCTGCAAAGGCCGACGAAGCAATCCGCGCCAATACCGTCGGACAACTCTGCGAAGGTGTGATGTCGAATGTCTTTTTTGTCCATGAGGGACGATTGAAAACTCCTTCGCTAGCCTCCGGCTGCCTCCCCGGCGTGATGCGTTCGGTGTTGTTAGAGATCGGCGAGGTCGAAGAAGGTCTCTGGCCGATTTCGATCCTTGATGAAATCGAGGAGTTCTGGCTTAGCAGTGCCATCCGCCGCATCACCTGGGTGAGTTCGCTGAACGGACGCGAAATGGGATCACCATCAGCTCGCTTCGAGGACACCCTCGCCGCGATCAAAGATCGATCTCGAGAGTGACCGGACAGTGGTCGGACCCCAGCACGTCATCGTTAATTTCCGCCGCCGTCAGTTTGGGCGTGAGTTCTTCCGAGACGCACCAGTAGTCGATCCGCCAACCGACATTATTTCCGCGCGCCCCGGCTCGATAACTCCACCACGAATATCGATCGGTAGCCTCGGGGTGGAAGTGGCGGAAGGTATCCACGAACCCAGCCTTTATCAGTTCGGTGAATCCGGCCCGCTCCTGATCGGAGAAGCCCGCGCTGAAGCGGTTCGTCTTTGGCCGGGCAAGGTCGATTTCCTCGTGGGCCACATTGAGATCACCGCAGGCCAGAACCGGCTTGCCTTCCTTTTCGAGCGATTTGAGATACTCGCGAAAGGCAATATCCCACTCCATGCGATAGGGGAGGCGGAGGAGCTCGTTCTTCGAATTTGGAGTATAAACCGTGACGATAAAAAACTCCGCATACTCGAGAGTGATGACACGCCCCTCTTTGTCGCCCTCCGCGCTGCGTTCACAGCCGATGCCATTTCGCACGTCGATGGGCTCGTTCTTAGTAAAGATCGCGGTGCCTGAGTAGCCCGCCTTTTCCGCGCTGTTCCAATACGTCCGGTATCCTGCGAGTTCCAGTGGAAGTTCCACTTGCTCGGGGCGGGCCTTCGTTTCCTGCAGACAAAGGACGTCCGGATCATGCTCCAAGACAAAGTCGGTGAAGTTCTTCTTCAGCACGGCACGCAGGCCGTTGACATTCCAGGAGATCAATTTCATGGGCTGGATTTAAAGGCGGAAGAATTTTTCCACAAGTGTTTCGGTCTTCTCCGCTAGCTCTTCCAATGACACCCCGCGCTGTTCCGCAATCGCCTCGGCGGTGTGCCGCGTGTAGGCTGGCTCGCAGCGTTTTCCACGATGCGGGACCGGGGAGAGATAGGGCGAGTCCGTCTCCAGGATGAAGCAACCGGAGGGGGCGGCCTTGACGGTGTCCACCACCAGTTGCGCGTTCTTGAAGGTCGCGATGCCCGTGAAGGAGATGATCCCGCCCGCCGCGATAACACGCTCTGCTAATTCCGGTGGTCCCGGGAAACAATGGAAAACAGCCTGCACGGAATCGGCGAAGTCGGCGTAGATTGCCAGGGCATCATCGAAGCTTCCCGTGCCTTTTTTGTCTCGCGTGTGAATCACGATGTTCAAGCCCGTCTGCTTCGCCAGCTCGAAGTGACGGCGGAGGAAATTGCGCTGTCGTGCGTGGTAATCCTCCTCTGCCCAGCCTTCTGGCGCGGGGTGAAAGTAGTCCAGCCCAGTCTCGCCAATTGCCGCCACTTTCGGGTCATCGAGATGGGGGATAAGGAAGGATTCAAAGTCGTCCCGCGTCTCATGAACATCACAGGGATGCACCCCGATACAGGCCGAGATCTCATCGTGATCGTGCGCGTGCTGTAGATTAATTTTTAAATCTTCCTCATCAGTCGCCAGGGTAATCATGCGATGCACTCCGGCCTCCTTTGCGCGGGCAATGATCTCCGGGATCTCCTCCGGGGCGAACTTATGGGAGCCGAGGTGGCAGTGGGAATCAGTGATCATGCTCTTAGCTTTGCATGTAGGACTTCTCTTTACTGAAGATCGCGTAGGGTATGAAGAGCACTGCGGCTCCCAGCATCAGCGCGGTGAAGAACCAGAAGAAGGTCGGTCCATCGAGCTTCTTCTGTCCGCCGGTGAAGGCTGTTTTTTCAATCGAATCCTTGTCCTTTTTTTCCTCCTCGCTGAGGCCGAGCTGAGCCTTCCGCTTCTCCAGCCAAGTCTGGCGGTCGTCATTGTCATCGGACTTTTTCGCGGCCGTATCCGGTGACTTCAGAATGTAGCCGATGTCCCAGGGTGTATTCTCTTCCTTGTCCGGGCCGATGCTTGAGAGGCGCGCGGTTCGGCTGGCGAGGCGATTGTAAATCAGCGGTGAGCCCCACTGATCTTTCAGGTCCGCAATGAGCGGGGCCGCTTCCTCTGTCGTCGGCAGGGTGAGATCGTTAGCCACGGCCCAGTCGGTGATAATCTTGGCTGCGGCATCGAGCGTTTCCTGACCGGGGAGGAGGGTCTTCTTTAGCTTTTCCTTTTCCTTGATGAGGGTGATGTCGTCATCGGTTCCCTGCTTGCCGTCAAAGCCGGGATGCACGTAGCTGCCGTCCTTTTTCTCTTTCCCGTCAATGAGTCCCGCGGTTGGGTTCTCGACTTCGATCGCGCTGTTCACCGATTCCGTGATGTAGTTTCCGAATGAGACCGAGAGGAAAAAGACCGCCATGATGAGCGATTTCATATTCTTCGGAGCCTGGGTGTAAGAATATTCCAGACAGACGATGGATACCAAAACCTCGGCCGCCGTGATGACGAGGTAGGCCAGAAGCTGCCAGCCGATATTCGGCGTAGCACCTCCCGCGATGGAGATCTGGATCATTGCGATGATCGCAAATGAGATCACGGTCAGAAAAAGCCCGGCTCCGATTTTCCGCAGCGGGGTTAATTTCACCACCTTCCCGATCGCGGGATAAATCACGAAGGAGAAGATGGGGACGAGGGTCAAGATGAGGACCGGATTGATCGCTTGGATCTGGGAGGGCAGCCACTCGATGCCCATGAAGGTTCGATCCATATCCTGTGACTGGAAGATCCATGATGAGCCGGTCTGATCGAAAAGGGCCCAGAAAAAGGCGACGAAGAAATAGAGCGGAAGGAGTCGCAGGATGACTGAGATGCCCTCCTTGCCAAAGGCCTCCTGCTTGAAGCGTTCGCCATCTGGCTGGACGTGGATGAACTTGTTCCGGCCCATCCAGAAAAAGAGGGTGGCGAGACCCATTAAGACACCCGGCACACCGAAGGCCCAATGTGGACCATACCACTCCAGCAGCCACGGCGTCAGGAGAGTCGAAACGAAGGAGCCCAGATTAATCCCAAAGTAGAAAAAGTTGAAGACCTTCGCGAGGAGGCCCTGGTTTTGTTTCCCGAATTGATCTCCGACGTGAGCCGAGACGCAGGGCTTAATTCCACCCGCTCCGAGGCAAATCAGGGCCAGTCCGCCAAAGAGCCACCAACCGGCTGATCCCGTGATCCCCATGAAAGCCAGGCAGGCGTGTCCCACGCAGTAAATCAGGCTGAACCAGATAATGATTTTGTATTTGCCAAAGATGATGTCCGCCAGAAGCGCTCCGATGAACGGCGTGAGATAGACCCATTTATTAAAGCTGTGGTAATGCGCATTCGCGGTGGTCTCCGTCATTTGCACTCCTGGGGCATCACCCATCAGCCAGAGATACTGCGACATGAAGACTACTAGAATGGCCTTCATTCCATAGAAGCTGAATCGCTCCGCAACCTCGTTGCAGATAATGTAAGGAACCCCGCCCGGCATGCCAGTGGTCTCCGTTGGGGTGGTGCGGTATTTTTCGGATGTGGAACTCAAGGGTCTGAAATACGGTTAATGGCGGCTGCGCTGCATTTCAGAGGATGAGGAGGCAGGGTCAATTGGAAAACGCGCTTCTGCAATGGGTCGGGACAGACGCGCCCGAGGGCTTCGCCAACCTGTAGCACTCGGAGGCAAAGGCCCTCGATGTCGTCCGGATCTCCCCCAGTGATTGTGAAGAACCCTTTTTATTGAGGTGAAATCGAGCCCAGGCGACAGCTTGTTTCTTCTCTGAAAATGGGCAGTTCTGAGTTCTGTCCCGGTGCTCCCAAAAAACAAACAATGCCAAGCCATTAGACCGCTTGTTCCCCGGGCGGGATGTCTTGACAGCTTCTCGACCTTTGATTGAACTCAAATTGTTATGAAAATATCGTCTGCGCTTCTCGCGCTCCCATTCCTCGCGTCTTCGGTTTTTGGCCAGGTCGCCACCAACCAAAAAACCTATACCCTCGCCAAGGAGCAGTCACCACTCCCGGTGGGACGCACCTTCATGGTCAAAAAGCACATGACGATGACTGACGCCAAGCTGGGGATGAATGTCGCTGGGCAGCAAGTTGATGGCAAAATGAACATGACTGAGAATCAGGATGTTATTTATGAGTTTTTATCAGCCGATAAGGTCCGCCTCACCTACAAAGTTGATGCTGGGGTTAATGAAACTACGATGATGGGACAGGCTCAAAAAGAAGAGAAAGTCAAAGCTGCCCAAGGAAAGGTGTTCATTGCCGAAAAGAAGGATGGAGAGTGGACGGCTAAGCTCGAAAAGGGCGAGATCAAGGAGGACGAAAAGAAGGAAATCGAGAAAGAGATCAAGAGTATCATCCAAAACTTAAAAGATGATGGGGATGCCAAGATGTATGGCACCAAGCCCCGGAAGATTGGTGACAGCTGGAAGGTTGATGCCAGTGTGATGCCTGGAATGGAGGAGCTGAAGAACATCGAGGGCGAAGTTACGGTTAGCTTCCTTGAGGTGAAGGAGTTCCAGAGCAACAAGTGCGCGGTTTTGAAAGTGAGTTTCGATGTGAAGGGGGACATGGATGATGAAGACCTCAAGGGTGCTACCATGGGCTTTTCGGGAGACGGACGAGTCATTCGCTCGCTCAGCCTGTTTCGGGATTTGAAGTTCGAGGGCGAGGGGAAAATGAAGATGGATGGCAAGGTTGAGATTCAGCCGGGAGTTCTTGCTGATATGGTGATGGTTGGGCCGATGAAGATGTCCATCCACGCCGCTGAGAAGAAAGCGGGCAAGTAGTCTCATTCGGCGTCATTGCCCAAATATTTCCAAGCCCCGCCCGGTTCGTCCGTGCGGGGCTTTTTTTGTGAAAGAGAGGGTTCCTTGACAGGCGAACCGGATCTCTTTGGACTTGGCCCATGGTCCGTTCATTTATCGTGTTCACTGGATTCGTCTTTTTAATCCTACCTGCCATGGGGCAGATCACCACCGAAGAGAAAACCTGTATTCTCGCGAAGGAGGAGTCGACGCTCCTGGTTGAACGCACTCGCGTGGTGAAGAAACAGCTAACGATCACGGACACCAAGGACTTTGATGGAGATTGGCGAATCGTGCGTTCGCTCAGTCTACTCCGTGATCTGAAGTCTGAAGGCAGCGGGAAGATGAGAGAGGAGGGAAAGATCGAGCTGCAGCTCAGAGTCATGAATGACATGGTGACGAGCGGCCCGGTGAAATTCTCCATGCAGGTTGCCGAGAAGAAGGTGGGCGAGTAGTTTTCTCTAAATATCGAGATATGACCTGCTTATCCATGGTGCTGGCCACACTTCTCGGGCTGTTCGTCGCGTCTTGTTGCGAGAGAGAGATTATAGAGGATTCACCTAAGGAGGGTTGGGTCATCCCGGTGAGGGAGGATTGGGCCGAGATCCAGGTCGGGGGCGAGGGGATGTCCGAATGGGGCGATGATGGAATTACGGTCACGATCCGGACCGGGGTGGAATTGACCGGCATCCGTTATGAAGGAAGCCCGCCCGCTTCGCCATACGAGCTGGAATTGGAAGCGAGGAAGGTGAGCGGGAGTGATTTCTTCTGCGGGCTGACTTTTCCTATTCACGACCCGGAGGCGCAGGTGACCTTGATCCTCGGCGGCTGGGGTGGGGGGACGATTGGGATTTCCTCGATCAATGGGAAGGATGCATCCGAGAATGAAACAACGAGTTACCGTAACTTCGCGGAAGAGCGCTGGTATCACGTCCACCTGCAGGTGGAGGAGAGTCGGCTACGGGTGCGACTGGACGGCGAAGTGATCGTGGATCTCGAGACTGCTGGGAAGGTTCTCTCGCTGCGAAAGGGCAGCATTGAATCCTGCGCTCCGCTCGGTCTGGCGACCTGGCAAACCACCGGGCAGATCCGGAATCTGCGTTGGCGTTCTCTTGCTGATTAGGACTTGTCTTTACGGGGAAAAGCGTCTAGTGAACCTGCCAACAACTTCTGACGTTAGTAAGGAGTGGGTTTTCTTAACCCGCTCTTTGTTGTCTCAGGAACCCACGAATTTGCAATGACCACCGATATTGTCGCTCTCATCGAGTTCTACGAAAAGGAAAAGGCCATCGAGCGCGAACGCGTCGTCGAGGCCCTTGAGTATGCCTTCTGCTCCGCTTACCGAAAGATGGTCCCCGGAGCCGATGCGATCGAGACTCTCACGGCAGTCATCAATGAAAAGAAGGGCGATACCCGCATCCTGGCCAGTCTGGAGATCGTTGCGGATGACGATTACGTGGATAAGTTCAATGAGGTCCCGCTTCAGATCGCGCTGAAAAAGAATCCAGTCGCCCAGATCGGTGAGCGGCTCGACTTCGATGTCACGCCTGCCAACTTCGGCCGTATTGCGGTGCAGACCGCTAAGCAAACCATGATGCAGCGTCTGCGTCAGGCCGAGAAGGAGAAGATTTATGACGAGTTTAAGGACCGTGCTGGCGACATCGTCAGCGGCTCCGTGCGTCGATTCGAGAAAAGCGATGTTATGGTCGATCTCGGAAAATTTGAAGCCCGCATGCCCTCGAAAGAGCGTGTTGGCACTGAGGAATACAACGTGGGTGACCGCATCCGCTGCTATGTCGTCTCGGTGGACAATGAGGGCCGCGGACCGGAGATCATCCTCTCCCGCAGCCACCCGAACTTCGTTCGCCGTCTCTTCGAATCCGAAGTCGCTGAAATCTCCGACCGCACCGTCGAGCTCCGCGCTGTTGCCCGCGAGGCCGGATATCGCACCAAAGTTGCCGTCTTCACACACGATGACAAAGTCGATCCCGTCGGCGCCTGCGTCGGCCTCCGTGGTGCTCGCGTCAAAAATATTGTCCGCGAACTCAATAACGAGAAAGTGGACATTATCCGCTGGAATGACGACATCGCTGAATTCGTCTCCGAGGCTCTTAAGCCTGCCCAAGTTCGCAGCCTCAGCCTCGATGAGGAGAACAAGGTGGTCAATGTCACCGTTGATGAAGAGGATCTCTCCAAGGCGATTGGTCGTCGTGGCCAGAACGCCCGCCTGACTTCCAAGCTCACCGGCTGGGACGTGCAGGTGCGTAAGGATGAAAGCCAGCATGAGCAGTTCGAAGCCCGCGTCGGCAATGCCGCTTCACACCTCGCCGAGGCCCTCGGACTTGATGCCGAGAATGCCGATAAGCTCTTCCGCGCCGGTGGTGTCACTGTCGATATGGTGACCCAAATGCCTGCCGAATACATCGCCGCTGCCCTCGAGGTTGAGGCATCTGAGGCGGAGCGCATCCTCGCCGCAGCAAAAGGGGAGGGGGCAGCCGCTCCTGTTGCCGATGAAGCAGCACCCGTCGCAGAGGCAGAAGCCGCCGAGCCTGCTACTGAAGAATCGCAGGAGGGCTAATCGCTCCCAGCTTCCCTTACGCTCCCAGCTACCCTTAATCACCCGCTCCGTTTTTCCAGAATTTTCCCGCACTACGCGCACCCTGAAGACCCGCTTTCAATATGGCCGATAAAGATAACAAAGACTCCAAAAAAGACGAAGTTCTCGATCTTCTGAGCGAGAAACCCAAGGCCTCACGTCGTGAGCGCCAGCGTCAGGAGGCGGCCAAGGTGGTCACCGTGGATGACAAGAAGAAGGCTGCATTGGACCTCGGAATCGATGACGACAAGCCAAAGCGCAAGTCCGTCCGTAAGACCGAGAAGTCTGGCAAGGCCATCCTTCCTAGCATCTCTAACAAGCTTGACGAAAAGCCGGACCCGGATTTCGTGAAGCCCGCCGAATCTAAGGTTGAGGCAACTCCCGTCGAGGAGGCCGCTGATACCGGCAGCGTGGAAGGCAACATCATTTCCATTAAGCCACCGATCATTGTCAGCGACCTCGCTGAAAAGATGGGCAAGAAGCCCTTCGAGATCATGGCGGACCTCATTAAGCTGGAGGTCTTCGTAGCTCCCACCCAGGCCATCGAGCCGGAGATCGCCGAGAAGGTTTGTGAAGCGCACGGCTTCGTCTTTGAGCGCGAAAAGCGCGCAAAAGGTGCTGGCGTGCACAAGGAGGAGGAGGTCTATGTGGAGCCCGAGCCGGAGGAGCAAGCTCCCGAGGAACAACTGGCCTACCGCGCTCCCATCATCACTTTCATGGGTCACGTCGACCACGGCAAGACCTCGCTTCTGGACTATATCAGGAAAGCCAAGGTCGCTTCCGGCGAAGCAGGCGGCATTACCCAGCACGTCGCAGCCTACTCTGTCCCGCACGGTGACAGTTCCATCACTTTCCTCGATACCCCTGGCCACTCCATCTTCTCACAAATGCGTGCCCGTGGCGCCGATGTCACCGATATCGTGGTCATCATCATCGCTGCAGACGATGGCATCATGCCGCAGACCGAGGAAGCGATCAAACACGCCAAGGCTGCCGGCAAGACCATTATCGTCGCCATTAATAAGTGCGACCTCCCGGCTGCCGACCCGATGCGTGTCATGACTCAGCTCATGGAGCACGAACTCGTCCCCTCTGAAATGGGTGGCAACACCGAGTGTGTCAAAGTCTCCGCCAGCACCGGTGAGGGTGTGGATGAGCTTTTGGAGCTCATGTCCCTCCAGGCCGAGGTTCTCGAACTTCGCGCCAATCCGAAAGCTAACGTC
Source organism: uncultured Verrucomicrobiales bacterium (assembly GCA_937969125.1). Taxonomy (GTDB): domain Bacteria; phylum Verrucomicrobiota; class Verrucomicrobiia; order Verrucomicrobiales; family Akkermansiaceae; genus SW10. The sequence goes on from CALBVA010000189.1 coordinate 9,094, forward strand.
CGTGCCTCCGTCATCGAAGCCAGCGTGAAGGCCGGTCGTGGAACCACCGCCAGCGTCATTGTGGAAACGGGCACCCTCAAGGTCGGCCAGCCCTTCATCTGCGGACCCTTCGCCGGTAAGGTGAAGTCGCTCGTTGATGAGCATGGTAAGAATATCAAGAAAGCCGGTCCAGGCACTCCTGTCGAAGTTCTCGGCTTCGCGGACATCCCTAATGTTGGCGATTCCCTCGTAGGCATGGAGACCGAGCGCGCCGCCAAAAAGCTCTCCGAAGAGCGTATGGAGGAACGTCGCAAGGACCGCCTCGTCGCTCCGAAAAAGAATCGCCTTGAGGACATGCTCCAGGCCGTCGCCGGTGGCGGAAAGGCTCAGCTGAAGCTCATCCTGCGCTGTGACGTGCAGGGATCCGCAGAGGCGATTAAGAACGCCATCATGGACATCGATTCCGACAAAGTGGAGGCAAACTTCCTCATTGCCGGAGCCGGTGCCATCACTGAGTCAGACATCCTCATGGCAAGTTCTGCGGATGCCATCATTCTGGGCTTCAACAGCAAGGTCGACGGCAAAGCAGTCAAGGCTGCGAAAGCCGAAGGCGTGCAGGTGAAGCTCTACTCCATCGTCTATGAACTCATTGACCAGGTCAGAGACTCCATGCTGGGACTGCTTGATCCGGAAATCCGCGAAACCGTCATCGGTCGTGCCACCGTGAAGCAGGTCTTCAAGGTGAACAAAGGAAAGGCCGCCGGTTGCGTCGTCAAATCTGGCAAGGTCTCCCGCACCTCCCATGCCCGCGTTCTGCGCGGCAAGCAGCCCGTCTTCGATGGCAAGATGTCCACCCTCCGCCGCCATACCGATGAGGTGGACGAGGTGAAGCAGGGCATCGAGTGCGGTATCCGCCTCGGTTCCTTCAACGACTACGAGGAAGGTGACGTCATCGAGTGCTACAGCCTCGATAAGATCGATCAGACCTTGTAGGCGATCCGCCCACACCATCCCTTATTTTTACTCATGCCTAAACGCCTGGACCGGGTCAACGAGCTGCTGCGCCGCGAAATCAGCGCGGTCATTCAGCGTGACTTCGAATTCAAGAGCGCCCTCGTCACGATCAGTGAAGTGGACGTGACTCAGGACCTCAAAGAGGCGAAGGTTTACGTGAGCATTATGGGTGGCTCGACTCCCGGCATCATGGAGCAGATCGAGCGGAAGCGCGGATTCATTCAGAGTAAGATCGGCAAGCGGGTCGTGCTCCGGAACACACCCGTCCTCATGTTCCGCGTCGATAACTCCGCCGTCCGCGGGGTGGACGTGGTCAATCTCCTTGATGAAGTCGCTGAGCTCCCCACCGCTCCCCCTGCGGAGGAAGAGTGATCCCTGGCGGCGCTTTTCGAGCGCTAAACCGGAAAATCCGGTCAATCTTACCGGTCATGGAGGTTACCCTCATTTTTCCGCATCAGCTCTTCACCGATCATCCGTCGCTGGATCAATCCCGCCCGGCTTATCTTCTCGAAGACGCACTCTTGTTCGGGGGGGATCCTCATTGGCCCATCAACTTCCATAGAAAAAAGCTGATCCTCCATCGAGCTTCGATGAAGGCCTATGCGGCACGGCTAGAGCAGGAAGGATTCACTGTCCATTACGTCGATTGGCAGAACGGACAAGGAACTCTCGAAGTTCTCAGAAAACTCTTCAAGAAGCGTCCCGCTCGACTTCATTTCTGTGATCCCGTTGATGATATACTCACTCGTCGGCTAAAACGCTACGGAGCTGAAATGGAAATTTTACCCTCTCCGAATTTCCTGAGCCCGGCCGAATTCCTGGAAACGACCCTCGGTGGGAAGAAGCCCTTTATGGCGAATTTTTACAAAGCCCAGCGAAAGCGCATGAACCTTCTCATGGAACCGGATGGCACTCCCGTGGGTGGAAAGTGGTCCTTCGATGAGGACAATCGTAAAAAGCTTCCAAAGACCCAGGTCGTCCCCGAGCCGCCGACCGCGCCTGATTCAAAATTCGTGAAGGAAGCTCTCACCTACGTGGAGCAAAAATTCCCTGAAGCCCTCGGCGTGGCTCATGGCTTCTCCTACCCGGTCGACCGCGCCTCCGCCCTTAACTGGCTCAATGAGTTCCTCCAAGAGCGCTTCCACCTTTTCGGTGACTATGAGGACGCCATCAGTAAGAAGCATCGTGTGCTTTTCCACAGCGTCATTACGCCTTCTCTGAACATCGGCCTGCTGAGCCCACAGGAAGTGCTCGATGAGACCTTGGCCTTTGCCAAACATAAGAAGATCCCGCTGAACACCGTCGAGGGATTCATACGCCAGATTATCGGTTGGCGGGAGTTTATGCGCGCGATGTATCTCCGCCACGGAGTGACCGAGCGGAATGGTAATTTCTTCGGCTTCACCCGTGAAATGCCAAAGAGCTTTTACGATGGAACTACCGGGATCGATCCCATTGATGAGACCATCCACCGCGTGTTGGAGGATGGTTACTGCCACCACATTGAGCGGCTCATGCTCCTCGGGAATTTTATGCTCCTTTGCCGCATTCACCCGGCGGCTGTTTATAAATGGTTTATGGAGCTCTTCATCGATGCCTACGACTGGGTCATGGTCCCGAATGTTTTCGGCATGAGCCAATTTGCGGACGGCGGAATCTTCACCACTAAGCCCTACCTGAGCGGCTCGAACTATGTTCGTAAAATGTCCGACTACAAAAAAGGAGACTGGTGCGAGATCTGGGACGGCCTCTTCTGGTGCTTCATCGGTGATCACCACGAAGTTTTTCTGAAGAACCACCGCCTCTCTCGCATGGCGCATATGTTCACCCGTATGGACGATGAAAAGCGCGAGCTCCATCGCCGAAACGCGGAGAGCTTCCTTGAAAAACTATGATCACGGACTTTCTCGCCACCCGCGCAGTGGCGCTGGAGCACCTTGAGGAGTTCCTGCTGATATGAGTCAGTCAACGGGGACCCGATTCGCCTGTTTTTTTGCTAGCGGGTGTAGTCTCATTGTCCGCTGATTGCGCAAATGGGCTGATCTCAAGGAATTCAGATTCCGCCTCTTGTTTCTTCCAGTCTGCAGTGAAGAGTCGTCGTCCATCTGCTTCCTTGAGTGCCGATAGAATTGAGGCGAAGCCTGGTGGGCAGCCGTTGAGCCCATCGAATCTGAATGTCTTACCACCACGCTCTATCACACTTGTAACAATGTCGCCGTCGATGGAAAGCGTCTGCCAGAATCCCTTCCATTGATCGGTGGGAGCATTCACGATTGCTTTCTCTATGACCTCTGACGTTGCGGCGTCGACTCGCTTCTCAAGACGAGTTCCGTCTCGATGCCGAATCGTGACAGTCCCAGCATGATACTTGACGGTAAGTGCACTCTTCGCGTTCACGATTGGAATTAAGCTAACCGTGAAGGATATCTGCTCGCCAGCGCACAGACAGGAACCCGAAATGACGAAAATTAGTAAGAAGAGGGCTCTCATTTTTTTGACTTCTTTCCTTACTCTGCTTCACGACCTTCAGACAAGGCGCATTTCTCGCTGGCGCGCATTGCGCCAAGTAGAATAACACCGAATTACAGAAAAAAATTTACGCAGCCTGAGCTGGGCTGGTCTGCTGGGGTTTTCTTGAGGAACAGACGACGATGGAGATCAATTCAGATTGCGAAATGTGCGCGGGCCGAACTTTCGGGGCCACCTCAGAGGTTTGCGCTGTTTTAGGAGTTGAGAGTTCTAGGAAGTCAGTTTATTAAAGACCTACAATAGTGATGTTGACTCGAGTAATTTTCATATTAGCTG
>CALBVA010000190.1 GCA_937969125.1 uncultured Verrucomicrobiales bacterium
CCCTTTGGTGGAGATGAGGCAGAGCACCGTGAATGTCTGAGACTGATCCGGGAACGCTATCCGGCGGCGATTGTGAACGAGCCAAAAGAGGCGGGATTCGGCGAGGCTGTGCGCCACCTCTGGTCCACCATCACCTCACCATATGCTGTCCACCTGGAAGATGACTGGGTCGCGCATGAGGACATTACGCCGGAGAAGATCTTCCCGCTCTTCGAAGGCCGGACGCGGCAGGTAACCTTCCTGAATAAGCATAAACGGAGAAAAGGCAGTGCACTCTTCGACTGCAAGCGAACCCGCAGTCTGCTTTCTCCCATGAAAACCTACGACCCCAAAAAACCCCTCTTTACAACCAGTCCGGGATTCATTGATTCATCTTTCGCGCGAATTTCGGCCGAGCTGCTGGACCCAAAGCTCGATCCCGAAAAGCAATTTTACAATGGCTTTAACGCGGAGCTGGAACACTTTGCTTCGATCTATCGGAACCGATTTCTCATCGGAGAGAAGAATGAGAACATCATATCAGACATCGGTCGAGACTGGCGGGAAGTTCGGGGACTGACAAAGCAAACCATTGATGGGGTGAGCACCTGGGAGAACCAGGAGGGATAAAATTTGTTCTCACCCATTCACCAAAACGCCATGACCACGGCTTCATCATCGCTCCGGAAATTTACCTATCGTCCGGAAATCGACGGACTGCGCACACTCGCTGTATTGCCCGTCCTACTCTTCCACGCTGGGCTGGGATTTCCCGGAGGCTTCATGGGCGTAGATATATTCTTTGTTATTTCCGGCTACCTGATCAGCTCGATTATCCTGCGAGATCTCTCGCAGGATTCCTTCCGCTTCCGTGATTTTTGGGAGCGGCGTATTCGGAGAATCCTCCCCGCTGCGGCCGCCATGACCATCGTGACCTTGATCGTGGGTGGAATAATCCTGCTACCGGAGTCCTTTGAAAACCTCGGCCAATCGGCGCTCGCGCAGATACTCATGGTGGCGAACTTTTACTTCTGGCAGCAAGACGGGTACTTCGCCGCGCCTTCGGATTACGAGCCCCTACTCCACACCTGGTCACTCGCCGTTGAGGAGCAATTCTACCTGATCCTCCCTTTCCTTCTGGTCTTTCTTTACGCCCGGGGACACCGCTGGATGAAGGGAGTCATTTTCATCCTCTTTCTAGCCTCGCTGATCTGGAGCTTTTTTGGCCCCTATCTCTACCCAATGGCCACCTTTTATCTTCTGCCGGCGAGGGCGTGGGAGCTTTTGCTGGGAGTCATCATTGCCCTTTATCCCATCCAGATTCCCGGCGGGAAATTCGGAGCGACGACGGCATCTCTCGCGGGACTGATCATGATGATCTACCCGATGCTGACTTACACTCCGGACATCCCCTTCCCCGGGGTTTCGGCAGTCCCGCCTTGTCTGGGCGCCGCGCTCTTCATCCTCGGGACACGGGATCACCAGACCTTCTCGAAGCAGCTTTTTTCAATCCGTCCCTTCGTGTTCATCGGGAAGATCTCATACTCCCTCTACCTCTGGCATTGGCCGATTCTGGTCTATGGGCGGCATCTTTCGGTGCACGAAACTCCGCTGGCAACCCGTCTCATCCTTCTCGGAGCCTCATTCGTAGTCGCCATTCTCTCCTGGCGATTTATCGAGACTCCATTCCGCCGCCCCGGCAAACTCCTCCCCGATCAGCGCCGGACCTTTCGCTTCTTTGCCGTCACCACCCTCTTGGTCGGAGCGGGCGCTACGATTGCGTATCGGACGGAAGGATTACCATCACGATTCACGCCGGAGCATCTCGCGCTGGCCGCAGTGGCTGACGAGGACTTCGATGCTCCGGACAATAAGAATCTCCGCGAGGACGGAAAATTACCGCGTCTCCAAAACGATTTCTCAGTAACTCCCACCATCCTTGTCTGGGGGGACAGTCATGCCAAGGCGGCCCTACCGGTGTTCCGCGATCTCTGCGAAGAACAAGAGACCGACCTCTACTACGCCTGTAAAGGGGGCATCCCACCCATTCTCGGAATCGCCCGCGCTCCCCTAAAAAAAGAAATGGCGCAATACAATAACGCCGTTCTCGAGGCTCTAAAAACAACAGGTGTCAAAACGGTGATTCTCATTGCCCGCTGGTCCATCTACCCCGAGAAATCGCCCTCCTTTTTCATGCCGGATATCACCTACCGGAAGCCCGATGGCAGCCCGCCCGAGGAGGTCTTTAAGAATCAGCTGACCAAAACAGTGCGCCTCCTTCGAGAGATGGACCTCAAAGTCTGGATCGTGAAAGAAGTCCCTTGGCAGTTGCGCAGTGTCCCGGAGAATCTTGTCAATGCCGCCCGCTTTGGCCGATCATTCTCGGCTCTCGGAGTCACCGTCACGCAGCACCGGAAGAGGCAGAAATTTGTCAATGGGGTTCTCAATTCGCTCGTGAGTGAGAACGTGCGGCTCATAGACCCCCTGCCCGTTCTCAGTGACGGGGAGCATCACACTTTAGTCATGAAAGATGGCTTACCGCTGTATACGGATGCCGACCATCTCTCCATCGCTGGTTCCCGCCTTCTCCGCCCTCTCGTAGAACGTATCTTCCAGGAAGCTGCCTCCCCTGATTCACCATGACTACAATCAACCTGGATGTGCTTCGTCAAATATTTCCCAAATATGACTTATCGAAATCGCTCTCTAAATAAACTGGAAAAAATGAGCTAAAAATCTCGCCACAACACAGAGGTATGATGAGGATGCCGCCTATTACTAAGTGGACGGTTTATCGACCCTACTCGAGGGTGATCTATATAGTATCCAATCCATTCCTAGATCCTCAACGAGGAAGACTTTAAAAAAACGGTCACCCTCTGGCTCCGTCGCTCCATACCCTAATTTCAGCTCATGTCTCTTCACCTCAATCTCATCGCACGCACCAACGGGGTGGGCCTCGACCGCGATGTCCACCTTGTCAAAGAAGCCGCCGAGGCAGCGGGACATAAGGTGACAGTCAGTCATTGTCGAGACCTCAAGCCATGGGCCGGCTTCCTGGGACAGACCCGGGACTACGATGCAAACATCTTCATGGAGCGTGTCTTCACCCGCTG
>CALBVA010000191.1 GCA_937969125.1 uncultured Verrucomicrobiales bacterium
ACTCTATGACCGCTACTATCGAAGCCAGGTCCGGACAATTTGCCGAGACTTTCAAAAAAATCACCGACGAGGTCGGTAAGTACATCGTCGGACAAGACGACATTATCGAAAACGTTCTTATTGCCATTTGCTGCGGAGGGCACGTCCTTCTAGAAGGAGTTCCGGGCCTCGGAAAGACCGCTCTCGTCAATACCATGGCCCAAGCTCTGGATCTCGATTTTTCCCGTATCCAGTTCACTCCCGACCTCCTTCCCAGTGATGTCGTAGGCACCCAGGTTCTGCAGGAGGCTGATGGTCACCGCGGCCTGAAGTTTCAACCCGGACCGGTCTTCTGTAATATCCTCCTCGCGGACGAGATTAACCGCGCCACTCCAAAGACGCAGGCGGCCCTCCTTGAAACGATGCAGGAAAAGCGCGTCACGGTGGCTAATGAGACCCATCCCATCGGGCTGCCCTTCTTCGTATTGGCTACCCAAAACCCCATCGAGAACGACGGCACCTACCCGCTGCCCGAGGCCCAGTTGGACCGCTTCTTTTTCAAGCTCTCCGTCAGCCTGCCGAATCACGACGAGTTCTCTGAAATTCTCAATCGCACCGGTGGCAATGCCGCTCCGAAGATCTCCGCCGTTGCCAATGGCGAGGACATCATCGAGCTGGGGAAGACTCTCCGCGAGATTCCCATCGCTTCCGAGATTCAGGACCACCTTGTCCGAGTAGTGCGCAATACCCACCCGCAAAATGAGAAGGCTCCCCAAAAGGTGAAGAACTATGTTCGTCATGGCTCTTCGCCCCGTGCAGCCCAGGCCATGCTTTCCGCAGCTCGCGTCCGAGCACTTCTGGATGGTCGCTATCACGTTGCCCGGGAAGATGTTGATGCCGTTGCGGTCCCCGCCATGCGTCACCGCCTGATCCTTTCCTTTGAAGGGGAGGCCGAGGGTATCGTCCCGGATGATCTTGTGAAATCTGCGGTCAAGTCGGCCTACTAGGTCTTTTTGTACTGAGTTTATCGTACTATTATATACTCTGGAATGTCCCGGAACGAACTCACGAATGCCGACTTCATCCGCCGGCTCGAAAGTCTCTTTCTGCTCGCACGTCGGGTCCTTGGCGGGACCCTGCAGGCCGACCGGAAGAGTCATCGCAAGGGTGCTGGCATTACTTTCGCGGACTATGCGGAGTATCAGCTCGGTGATGATTACCGCGCGATCGATTGGCGGGTTTATGCCCGTTTCGATCAGCTCGTCATCAAGCTCTTCGAGGTTGAGGAGGACACCACGATCTACATTCTTGGGGATTCTAGTCATTCCATGGCCAGTAAGTTCCTGCCAGCCAAGAAGCTCATCGCGGCGATGGGTTACATTGCCCTAAACTGTCTCGATCGACTCACTGTTTACGGAATGGCGGATAAGCTGCACTCCATCCAGGATCCTACCCGGGGCAAGGCGAAGGTCTTAAGCTTTCTCCGCGGACTGGAGGCTGCCGAAACCCAGGGCACGGACACTGATTTCACCGCCTGCGTGAAGGAGTTTGAAGTCCGCCATCGCAAAAAAGGGGTGGTTCTGGTGATCTCGGATTTCCTCTTTTCAGGCGGATTTGAAGACGGCCTGAAGCGTCTTTCCGGAATCGGGCATGACGTCTACTGCCTCCAGGTCCATGCCAAGGATGACTTAACCTGTGACTGGAAGGGCGATGTCGAGATTGATTGCGTCGAGACGCACCAACGCGAACGCATCACCGTGACCCGAAAGGAGATTCAGAAATATGAGGAGATCATGGCGGAGTGGAATGCCTCCTTGAAGAAGGAGTGCGCCCGCCGGGGCATCGGTTACGCTAGTACGACTGATGACATCCCCTTTGATGAAGTGGTGCAGACCATCCTGCGGAAGGGAGGATTAGTCGCATGAGTTTTCTTTCACCCGGACTTCTTTGGGGGCTTTTGGCTCTTATTCCGCTCGCTGCCGTCTTCTTCCTGAAAGTGCGCCCACGCCGGAAGGAGACCAATGCCTTCTTCCTCTGGCAAAAGATTTTTGAGGAGAAGAAAGCCTCCGCGCTTTTTCGCCGTCTGCGCGATCTCTTTTCGCTTATTCTCATGCTTCTCGCAGCGGCTGCCATAGTCTTCGCGATGAGCCGTCCGCGCTTCGATGGCGATGACGGACGGGACCTCCTCGTGGTGGTGGATATCTCCGCCTCGATGTCCGCCGGACCGGAGGGGGACACGGGAATCGATCTCGCCCGTAAGGAGGCGGAAGGCATTGTCACGGCTCTCAATGGAACTCGGCGAATGGCACTCGCGAGTTTTTCGGATGAACTGGAATTCGTGAGCCACCTCTCGGACAGCCCGCGTGATCTCCTGAAATCGATCGAGTCCCTCGCCACCCGTGATGTTCCAGTCTCCGAGAGTGCCCGCCGCACCTTGAACCAGTATGCCGAGCAGAAGGAAGGGAAGGGGAAATATCGTGTCATTCTTCTTACCGACGGTCACGGAGGACTGGAGGGATTGGACGAGGGCATCGAGGTGATGCGCCTCGGCGATCCCATTCAGAATGCCGGACTGGTGGAAGCTGACTTTGCCTGGATGCCAGGGAAGGCCCGCACCGCTGGATTTTTCTATCGCGTCGCTTCGTCTTTCAAGACGGTGAAGCAGGGTGAACTGGAGCTTCGCAATGCCGATACCGGAGGTATTTCCAAACTCCTCCCGCTGGATATACAGCCGGGAGTCAGCGATTCACAGGTTCTCTTAATCGAGGATATCGAACCAGGGAAATGGATGGCTTCTCTTAATGTCGCCGATGATTTTCCGAAGGATAACGAGATCGAAATGATGCTTCCGGAACAGAAGAAAATCCCGGTCCGCGTGAGTGCAAAACAGAGCTACTTTTTCCAGCGTTGTATCGAAGCCTTCGACCTCGCTGGCGGTCTCCTGACACAGGCTGACGACGGAGCTGAACTCATGCTCGCTCAGGGCGCGCCGGATGGCGAAGAACCTGCTCTCGTCTTCGGGCCGACCGGTGACTCACCTTATTGGTCGGATCTTGGTGACGAAGTCGAGGTCCTCGCTGCCCGCGTTCTCGTGGACGACCACCCGGTGCTGAAGCACCTCGATCTCGAAGGCCTCCCATTCTACGGAGCCCGCCAGCTCACTGCTCCGGAGGGAGCGATTGTCCTAGCCAAGTCGGAAAGTGGACTGCCGCTGATTTACAAGTCTTCCCAAAACGGACGCACCGCCATCGTGGTGAATCTCGATCCTGCAAAGGGCGATTTCTTCCTCTCTCCCTGGTTTCCCGTGATGGTTCACGATGCCGCCCGCCACCTGAAGTCAAGGGAAGGGGACTGGCGTTCCATTTACCCCACCGGAACTGTGGTCAACGTTCCCGCCGATGCCGAACTCACTATGCCGGATGGCGCTGTCGCCGGTCCTGGTCCCGTTCAGCTGGATCAGCGCGGGCTCTTTTCACTCGCCGGTCCCGGTCGAACCACCACCTTTGGTGCGTCGCTACTTCATTCCGGAGAGTCCTTGCTGGATGACTCCGGCCCGTCGGCCTCCGTCCAAGACATCGCCAGTGGAAACCCGCCGGCTCTTTGGCTTCTTATCATCGCTCTTCTTATCATCGTGGTCGAATGCGCCCTCTATCATCGTAGAAAACTCGGTTAATCATGGAATTTCTAGGATGGACTCCTCTGTGGTGGCTCGTGGTCTTAATTGGCCTCGGAGTCGTGTTTTATTTCTCCCTCGTCGATCGCCCGGCGCGCATGAAGTGGTTGTCATTTGGCTTCCGCATCCTTGCGATCGTGCTCCTCATTCTGGCTCTTTGTCGTCCGTTTTGGGCGACTGAGAAGGAAGAGGTGCACCTGGCCTTCTTGATTGATGTCTCGGAATCGGTCGATGTCTCCTCAATGAAAAAGGCCCTTGCCGAGGCGCAGGGTGGCATCGCGAAACTTGACGAAGGCGACAGTCACGGCCTCTTTCTGTTTGGCAATGACACCCGTCAGGTGACCGTCGAGGAGGCTCAGAAATTTATCGAAGCCTGCGAAAAAGGGCGGGCCGATGCTGCCTTTCGAGCGGATAGCGATCTCGAAGCCGCCGTCTCCCACGTGAGGCTTACCCTCCCGGCGGATCGGGGAAAGCGGCTCGTCATTATGAGTGACGGTCTCTTTGAAAAAGACCCCTCATCCGTTTTCTCCCAGCTTGAGAAGGAAAAGACTGATGTCCGTGTCGTTACTCTCGAATCATTGAAAAAACCGGAGGCCTCCATTGTATCTTTCTCCGCGGCTTCGCCCACCGCCTTCCAGGGGGAACTCTCCCGATTGAAGGTCCGGCTTGGCTCTAATAAAGACATGAATGGAAAGCTCCGCATCCTTCATCGCGGTGTCGCAGTCGCTGAGAAAGCGGTGAGCCTGAAAGCGGGTGAGGAAGTCACCGAGTCCGTCGAGGTCGAGATGGTTTCGGCTGGTGACAGCGTCTGGGAGGCTCACCTTGAACCGGACGAGGATTATTTCCCAGCGAACAATCAAGCCTCTACCACCGTTTCCGTGAGTGGTCAGCCGCGCGTGCTCGTGATTCATGACAAACCTCAGCAACTTCGCGAGGCAGCCCGAGCTCTGAAAGAACAGGGGATCGAACTCGATGTTCGTAGAGCCCGTGGCCTTCCTGATTCCCTACGTGGCCTTCTTGCCTTCGATTGCATCATACTCGCCGACATCCCGGCAACTTCAATGGAGCCAAAGCAGATGCGCTGGCTGAAGCAGTATGTCAGCGACTTCGGTGGTGGTCTCATTATGACCGGTTCGGAAAATTCCTTCGGACTCGGCGGATATTTCAAGACACCCGTCGAAGAGGTTCTCCCGCTTGTTTCGCGATTCGAGAAGGAGAAGCAAAAGCCCTCCCTCGCCATGGTTCTGGTCATCGATAAGTCCGGCTCGATGAGTGGTGATCCCATCGTTCTCGCCCGCCAGGCCGCCCGCGCTGCCGCTGAACTCCTCAGCCCGCAGGATCAGATCGCGGTCATCGGATTCGATAGTAATCCTCAGCTTGTCCTCGATCTTACCCCTGCCGGAAACCAGGGAGCGATTGCCTCCGCCATCGATTCCATCCAGGCCAGCGGCGGCACTGACCTCGCTCCCGCCGTGGCCCAGGCCAAGGACATCCTCGCCGGGGCGAGTGCTCGCATTAAGCACGTGATCGCCATGACCGATGGCCAGACTGATCAGGCAAACCTTCTTGAACTTTGCCAAGAGATGGCGGATTCCGGTATGACCGTCTCCACCGTCGCGATGGGTGGAGGCGCGGCCCGTGAACTCCTCGCTGCCATGGCTGATGCCGGACGCGGGCGTTATTATGAGACCGACGCCCCCGAAAACGTTCCGCAAATTTTTACCAAGGAGACGATGCAGGCCTCGAAGTCCGCCATCAAGGAGGACCTCTATGCCGTCGCCCCGGTCTCTGAACACCCTATGCTCACCGGTTATGAAGAGGCGGAATTTCCTATGATTCTTGGCTATGTTATGACTCGCGTGAAGCCCACCGCGCAGCTACTCCTCGCTGCCGAATCGGGCGACCCGCTTCTTGCTTCCGGTCAATTCGGCCTCGGGACTGGAGTCGCCTTCACTGCAGATCTCACTGATCGTTGGGGCAGCGAGTGGCTCACTTGGGAGGGCTTTGGGCCTTTCTGGGCACAGGTCATTCGGGGTGCTTTAAAGAAAGATGACTCCATTGGCCTCGCTGCGGACACCCGCATCGAGGGCGGACAGTGGAAGATCGATATCCGCCGCCTCAGTGACAATGGAGCACCGGTGAATGGCATCGACTGGAAGGCCGAGGCCTTTGACGCCGATGGTAATACCACGCCGGTCACTATCAAGGAAACCGGTCTTGGTCGTTACGAAGCCAGCATCCCACTTACTGGTAACCGCATGGCCCTTCAGCTGACTGATGCCGTCCATGCGAAGATGAAAACCCTCCAATGGAATCGCGGCTACCCGGGTGAATATCGCCTCGCCTCTGGCAATCTCGCCTCCTTCCAGGATCGTGAGACCTATTCGCCAACCGAAGCGAAAGCAGGCATCGCTCCCATTAACGTCAAATCGACCGCCATTCCACTCTTCGGCTTCCTAGCCCTCGGCGCGCTCCTTCTGAGTATCGTCTTCCGGCGGATCTAGGCTGACCTCGGCAGCACTCGCCTGTGCATTACCCGAAAAACCAGAGCCCCACAAAGAGCTCCCAGAGTATCTGCCAACCAATCGCCGAAGTCATTTCCCGTCCGGTTTTCAAAGAACGATTGGTGGAATTCATCCCAGATCCCGATCAGCGAGATGACGACTGTCACGATCAGGGTGAGCTGTCTCCACGAGGGTCTCTTTGCCAAAAAAAGAGCTGCTGAAAGTAAGCCACCCCCGCCGAAGAAGTAGCCGAAGTGCACGACCTTATCAAAGTGCGGGATATCGAGCATGAAGCCACCCGGCGGGCTGAATCGGTCCCCGTGTGAAAAAAAATTCAAGAGGATAAACCATAGGACGAAGCAGCCGCCCCAAAATCGTGGGCTCGATTTCATCTGACTGATCAGTCCTGATCTCCGCTACGGCGCATCTCTTCTTCCATCCGCTCCGCCAGCCACTGCTTCATCATCGACTGGTAGTTCAGGAAGCGTGACCGCGCGATCCGTTTGATTCGCGAAAGCATGCGCGGATCGAATCTCAGCGTGATCGTGGTGGATTCACGGGAATCCGGAGAGTGGATGGAGGCGTTGATGAGGCGTGGATTCAGCGAGTGCTGGCGCCAGAAATCATGCTCGGCCTCGGGCGTTTCGAAGTCGGGAACGTCTTTCCAATCGGAGATTTCTTTCATCGTGTGGGCGGATGTTAGGGATGCGGGAAAAGGGGTGGACTCACTTCAGTTCGGCGAGCTTGCGATCGTAGTAGGCAGACTCGTCTTCCTCCAAATCGCGGGCCGAGATCACCCGGGCTTTCTTGCCGTCCGTCCAGAAGGAGAGGAAGAGCCCTCGGTTTCCAATGGTCTTCCCGAGGAGATAATAGCGCACCTCACCGTCCGCTCGCTCGGTGTCCGGGAGGAGCCGGATCGCGAAGGGATCTTCGAAGATTTCCTCAAGCTCATGCGGCTTGATAAGCTTCGTATCGAAGGACGTGTTTGAGAAATCGAGTTCCATGTGCTGCTTGATTGAGGAAACCACAGCCTTGCGGGGATGCAAAGGCGGGATTTGATTTACGCGAGCGTGAGGCGGAGCCAATCCTCCCCGAAGCTTGCTCCTCCAGCTCCCAGGGGCAATGATTCCTCCGTGGCTAAAAAACGAGGACGTAGCAAACACCAGCCGATGGGTCTGGAGATCTTGTACGAGGACCGGGACATCATTGTTGTGAATAAGGCCGCCGGTCTCCTCACGATGGGGACGGGGCGCGATGCCGGGCGTACCGCCCATGCCGCGTTGGATGACTATGTCAAAAAGGGGAACTACAAGTCGCGGGAACGCATTTTTATCGTACATCGGCTGGATCGCGATACCTCCGGCGCACTCGTTTTCGCCCGCTCGGAGGATGCGAAATTGAAACTCCAGAAGAACTGGGAGAAGGCTGACAAGACCTACCTAGCCTTTGTCGAAGGTCACCCCGATCCGAAGGAGGGAAAAATCTCCAGCTATCTCACCGAGAACGAAATTTCGAAGCGCGTTTACTCTACCGACAATCCCAGAAAAGGGCGGCTTTCCCACACCGTTTATAAGGTCATCAAGGAAGTCGGAGCTCGCAGCCTGATGGAAATTAGTCTCCTCACCGGACGAAAAAATCAGATTCGCGTGCACCTCGCAGACAAGGGCTGGCCCATCGTGGGTGACAGCAAGTATGGCAAAAAGATCCGGGACAATAAGCGCCTAGCCCTGCACTCCCACGTTCTTGCCTTTGATCATCCATGGAGCGGGAAGCGCATGACCTTCACCGCGCCGATTCCTAATACTTTCCACAAGATGGCCGCCGCCCCGCCTCCAGAGGAACCAAAGAAGAAGGCGCCGAAGAAAAAGGATCAGTCATGAACCAAGTTGAGATGGAAGAACTGGAGGAAAACCGTGCCGCCCGCCGGGAGCGCTGGATCTCCGATGCCGTCGTAAAGCTCGGCGCGGGAAAGGGACACATGGGAATCATTGCCTATCTCCGTGACCAGAAAATGAGCCCCGAGCTGGCTAAGAAAATTTCTTACGATATTTTTGACGAAGCAAAGCGGCGACTCATGCGAAGCCAGCTCGGATACCGAATTGTTGGATGGGGTCTCATCCTACTGGGAGTCTTACTGCCAGTCGGCCTATTGCTTATGCACAGCCGGATCATCGTCTTCTCTGGTCTTCCTCTCATCGGCGGAATGATCCTGCTCAGTAAGTTGGTCAATCCTAGCCGCCTTCCCTGACGGAAAATTAACAATCCAATCATGTCCGCTTCTGAAAAACCCATTCGCTGGAAAGTTCTTCTCATCATCCATGCTGTGCTTCTCATCGCTTGGCTCATCCTGCGAAAGCTCCCCGCATTGGAGGCGAAGGGAGCTGGTGGAGCAGTCGACCTCCTCTATGTCATCCTCGCTATTCTCCTCACTCTGATTTGGCTGCTTTTCCTGAGCCG
The DNA here is from genome assembly GCA_937969125.1 of uncultured Verrucomicrobiales bacterium. Taxonomy (GTDB): domain Bacteria; phylum Verrucomicrobiota; class Verrucomicrobiia; order Verrucomicrobiales; family Akkermansiaceae; genus SW10. Next base: position 8,614 of record CALBVA010000191.1, read on the forward strand.
CCTGAAGTGGCCGGTCCGCCTCGTCTCATCGACACTCATTCTCTGCCTGCTCGGCCTCTTTAAGATGGATGGCCACACCGGCAGCTTCTTCCCACAATTCTCTTGGCGCTGGACGAAGTCCGCCGCCAGTGAGATCCCTGAACTCACCGGCAAGGTCGCCGGGGAAGGGGTGATCATTGCCACCGATGGCCCCAACTACTTTCCCCGCTTCCTCGGAGCGAAAATGAAGAATTGGATCTCCGGTGAGGCTCTCCCGTCCGGGTGGTATCAATCAAAACCCAAACTCCTCTGGCGTCAGAAAATCGGCGAGGGGTGGGGGGCTTTCTCTGTCGCCGGTGACTATGCCTTCACCATGGAGCAACGCGGCCCGAAGGAGACCACGATCTGCTACGAACTCCGCACCGGTAATGCCGTTTGGGTGCACGAGGAGGAAGTCCGCTTCGAAGAATCGATGGGCGATGATGGCCCCCGATCCACTCCGACCATCGTAGATGGAAAAATCTTTACCATGGGCGCGACTGGCATCCTGAACTGTCTTGATGCCCGCACCGGAAAGGTCATTTGGGGAAAGGACGTTCTCGCCGAGGTGAAGCAATCTGTCCCGAGGTGGGCCAAGAGCTGCAGTCCCCTCGTCGTCGATGGCAAGGTCATCGTCACCCTCGGAAGCGAGGCCGAGAAAAATCTCGCCGCCTTTTCAGTATCCAATGGCGACCTCCTTTGGCGAGCCGGAGATTACAGCTCATCCTACACCTCACCCATCGTTGCGACCCTCGCCGGGAAGCGGCAGATTGTCGCTTTTCAGCAGAAGTCGGTCGATGGCTACGACATCGAGTCCGGAGAAATCCTCTGGTCCTTTCCTGTCAAAAACCGCCAGAGTAATTGCGCCTCACCTCTCATCCTCGATGATACCGTCATCACCAGCAGTGGCTACGGTTACGGAACCCATCGCATCAAGATCACTCGCGAGGGCGATGCCTTCACAGCCGAAGAACTGTGGCACACCCGCAAGCTTAAGGCTAAATTTGCGAATATGATCATCAAGGACGGCCACCTCTACGGCCTCAATGACGGTCGGATGGTCTGCCTCGACCTCAGGGACGGAAAACGCAAGTGGAGTGGCACCAACTTCGGCCACGGCCAAATCCTCGGAGTCGGAAATCACATGATCGTGCAAGCCGAACAAGGGGGCATTTCCTTCCTGGAATTGAATCCCGAGGAGGAAGCGATCACCACTACCTTCGACGCTCTGGAGCACCGCACCTGGAATAATCCTGTTGTCGCGGGAAAGATCCTCCTCATTCGTAACGATCGCGAGGTGATCGCGTTTGAGTTTTGAGTTCCTCGGTGATTTTCGTGGGTGATTTTGGGATATCTTCGCTGCGCAGTTTACCTCGGTGCCCTAGCTGAAAATATGAAGAGGTTATTGTGATTAAGCGATTTAGCGTGATTCGCGCTAGAAGAATTTCGCGACCGTTTCGTCGCTCGGTGGCTGACTGGCGAGCGAGCCGATGATCATCGCGGCCGCTCCGATGGACCACATGATGGCGGCGGGGACGATGCCTCCGAAGACGAAGTATTCACCTCCAAATCCCGAAAGAGTGAAAAAGACCACCCAGCTGATAAAAACCGCGATGACGCAGGCAAAGGCTCCGGTCTTGGTGGCGCGCTTCCAGTAAAGAGCCGCAATCACTAGTGGGGTGAGAGCCGCGAAGCCGGAGAAGCTCCAGATCGCGAGGTCAAAGATATTCTGTTTATAAAGAACCAGCGAGAGAACGTAGGTCAGCAGGACGATGGCAATGATGAAGCCTCTCGCCATGAAGAGAATTTGTTTGTCACTGTATTCCTTCTTCGAATTGTGAAGGACGACATCATTGGTGAACATCGTGCCCAGGCAGAGGAACTGGGAATCGAGTGATGACATGATGGCGGCGAGAATGCCTGCCGTGACCAGACCAACGATGATGGGATCCTTGACCAGAACCCCCACCGTTTTCGCGAGAATCGCTCCACTATGGACGCTCTCCGGAAAGAGCCCCGTGGCCCAGGTTCCGATTAGCACGCAGGGCACCCAGACAATCATAATGCAGATCGGGTGGGCGACCACGGTGAGTTTAAAGCTCTTTGCACTCTTTGCCGTAAGCCAGTGCTGGAAGAGGTGGGGGAACATTCCCACACTGAGAGGGATAAACATGTATGTCAGGAAGGTGAGCTGCGAGATCCCAACCTCATCGTCGTTTGAGAGGGTCCGAACTTTATGGGAGTCCTTGGCCTGTTCGATCGCTGCACCGACTCCGCCGAGGCGGTCCGAAATGAGGTAGAAGGCCAGGATTCCCATGACCATGAAGACGAGGGTTTGGAAGGTATTGGCCCAGGCTGCCGCGCGCGAGCCACCGGCGAAGATATAGGTCAATACAACCAGGCAGATTACCAGGCCAGTGAACCAGGGTGGAATGGCACCGTTGGCGGTCCACTCGGGAAAGACTCCCGGGATGGTCCCGTTTGGAGTGATCTTGGTACCGGTGACTCCAGCGATCGTCTTACTCGCGCCAATGACCCCGATAAGAAGATAGGGGATGACGAGCAACACTAGGATCGGGAAGAGGAGGTAGCCGAAGGAGTGTGACTCAAATCGCGCGCGGAAATACTGGATCTGGGTGACGTAGCCGTAGCGTTTTCCGATCGCCCAGAGCTTGATTCCGATCATGAAGAAACAGGCTGCGTGAATGAGCCCGGAGGAGGAGGCCATCAGCCCGTAAGTGCCGATACCGCGCTCAAAGGCCTTCCCGGTCGACCCCACTAAAGCAAAGGCCGTCATTGTTGTGCCAAAGACCGACATCAGGAGCATGAAGGGCCCGATGGAATGACTGGCGACGAAGTAATCCTTCGAGGTGCCTCGGAAGAGGGTTTTTGAAAAAAGCGCAAGGGCCAAAAGCAATCCCAGATAAATCGCGATGACGATGATGGAGGTCATTGTGCACCCCCTTTTCCGTCCATGTCACCTTGCTCGGCCCATTTTTCGAGATGCGATGGCCAGGCTACCGTCATCACTGTTCCCCAGAACAGGGCTGCGACGAGCGAGTAGCAAGCGTGGTAAAAAAGTCCGACTGGCATGAAGCCAAAGACGAGGTTGGCATTGTCCCAGTTCCAGAAGTCCTGATGCAGGACCGCCAGAGCGAGGAAGATGAGGAAAATGATTCCGGTTTTTTTCATCGAAGTGTTCTGTTACAGCGAAGGTCAGGGAAGACTTTCACGCTGTCGAGGTGGAAGAGTCCGAAAGGCAGCAGAGCAATTCACCATCGTGGTGGCTTTTGGGTTTCCAATTCCGCCAATTCAGGTTTTCTCAAGCCA
>CALBVA010000192.1 GCA_937969125.1 uncultured Verrucomicrobiales bacterium
AAAGATCAAACCAAATTTGGATCGTGGCTCGGCTCCGTCCCACTGTGTCAGCAATCTCTTTGAGTCCTTTATTGCTATGATTGAGTCCAAGGCTCACCGCGAGAAGCCTTTCGCGATTAATGCCGGAGGGTTCGGTTTTAAGGCGTCGGAAAACTTCATCAGCCAGGCCTTGTTTGTCGAGGATCGCTCTTGGTCGTGCCATGCCATACCTTGACAGAGTTAGCGCGTTTATACCACATTATTTTATGGATTGGTATTAGACGTCGGGAGCAGAGCCTCCCATGAGAAAGCATTCAATTTTTCTTTATTTCTCCGCTTGGAAAGCTGTAGGAAAATCATTGATGCTACCAGCTTTCAGCACCGTCAGCCATATAGATTGCGTGCTAAATCGTACAAACTTTAGACCGGCTATCTTCTCCCATTCACCGGTCAAATGACCTCCCGCGTATCGAGGTAGGTGTTGGTGAGGGCGATGGGGAATTCCTTGGCGGTTTCGTCGAGGGTGACAATGCCGTCGGCCTTGAGGGTCGCGAGGACGTTTTGGCGCTCGGCGGCGTAGTTCTGAGCGGCGAGGTAGCCGAGGGCGTCGTCGAAGGTGTGGAGGTCCTTATCGAGCATTTCACCGATACCCGATTCACGGAGGCTGGCGAGGACGACGACGTGTTTTTCGCGAAGTTTTCGGAGAGGTTCACGAATCTCGCTGGCGTCTTCTCCACGGAGATTGGTCATGACGACGACCATGGAGCGACGGCGTTGATGACGGAGGAGTCGCTCGGCAGCTTCGGAGAAATCACTCGGGAACGGCGAGGTTTCGTAGTCGTAGAGATGATTGAGAATGGTGGTCATTGCCGGGGCTCCCTTCACCGGAGGCAGCCAGCGGTCAGTGCCGCCAAAGCTGAGGACGCCGACGTGGTCTCCCTGCCTGAGCGCAATGTAGGACAGGAGAAGCATGGAGTTCAGACAGTGGTCGAATTGTGAAAGCTCCCCATCGATGGTCCGCATGCGGCGTCCGCAATCGAGCATGAGAATGACCGACTGATCTAACTGTTCCTGGAAATCCCGGCTGATGAGGCTCTGTTTCTTCGAGCTGGCCTTCCAATCAATCTGCGAGAGGGCATCGCCCATCTGGTAGTCGCGGAGCTGGTGGAAGTCGCGGCTCAAGCCGGCCCGATTCTTACGAACGATCCCGGTGTGCTCCTGCCGGTGGGACATGGCGAGGAGGGCGTAGCTGAGGACGGGTTGATAGTTCGGATAGACCTTCACGGAGCCCTCACTGCAGCGAAGAAAGCGGCGAGACCAGAGTCCGAGCAGCGAAGTGAGGAGGAGGTGGGTCTGCCCAAAAGTGAGTTCGCCACGCTGGTTCAAGGTGACGGGGTAATCGACATCCAGATAGCTCCCCGCTTTTACCCAGCCGCGCCAGGGGAAGGTGTCGCACTCAGCATCCGGGGGAAGTCCATCGTAAACGGCAAGGTGAAGATGCTTGCGGGAGGGATTGATGAGGCGGAGCTTTACCTCACCCGGAATGCCCAGGGCCATGCGTCCGGGAAGGGTGCGCTGAATCTTCGGCGGGCGTAAGACGAGGGTGACAAGGGCATCAAAGAGAACCACGATCCCGATGCAAAATCCCGCCATTCCCCACCACGCGGCGGCGGGCGACCAGAGCGAGGCGGCAACGCCGAGGACAGTCCAGATGATGAGGACGGCGAGGAGCCATCGTGTGGGGCGGAGCGGCATGAGGGGGAAATTCTAAACACGCGGAGCGGGGACGGCCTCCATGGCTGAGCGGAGGAGGTCATCAACATTTTGCCCGCTGATAGCGATCTCTGGGGAGACCTGCACGCGGTGGCGGAAGACCGGGAGGGCAGCCTGCTTAATGTCATCGGGGACGACATAGTTTCGCCCTTCCATCACGGCGTAGGCCTTGGCGACCTGGACGAGACTGATCGCTCCACGGGTGCCGGCTCCGAGACTCATGCCCTGAGCTTCACGAGTGTGGCGGGTGAGACGGACGGCAAAGTCCACGACCTCTGGGACGACCTGCACGGTGGCAGTGAGACGCTGGGCCTCGATGATCGTGGTTGAGTCACAGACCTGCTCCACACTTCGCGGATCAAGGCCTTTCCCACCGGCGGCGGCGGTGACATTGGAGACCACCTGCATCTCCTCAGCCATGGTGGGGTAGTCAATGATGACCTTCATGATGAAGCGATCCAGCTGGGCCTCGGGAAGCGGATAGGTTCCTTCCTGCTCGATGGGATTCTGAGTGGCAAAGCACATGAAGGGCGCGGTGACCTGGAGGGATTCGCCATCGATGGTAACCTGCTGTTCCTGCATGACCTCGAGCAAGGCGGCCTGCGTTTTAGCGGGCGCACGGTTGATCTCATCAGCGAGGAGAAGATTGGTAAAAACGGGACCCCGGCGTGTCTGAAAGGTCTGGCTCTTCATGTCAAACATGGTGAAGCCGGTAATATCCGAGGGCATCATATCTGGGGTGAATTGCAGACGGCCAAAGTCGCCACCGAAGGTGCTGGCAAGGGCGAGGACCATGTGGGTTTTTCCGAGGCCGGGCTTTCCCTCCAGGAGGACGTGTCCCCCAGCGAGGAGGGCGGCGATGACCTGGTCAATGGTGTCTGTCTGACCGTAAACGACGCGTTGGATCTGAGCGCGGAGGTTAGCGGCGAGTTCGGTAACATGGCTAAGCTGAGGCGCAACCGGGGTATCAGCAGGAGCGGGAGAACCGACAGGAGTCACTGCACGAAGATCGTGGGGATCAGCCGAGGGCGGGGCGTATGAGGAGTCGTCATTCATCATGATTTCAGGAGGGTCTGGAGGTTTTTCACGATCCTCAGGACGGTGCCGGGATCTTTTGCGGGGAGGACATTGAGGGCCTCCACGACTTCATCGCGGGAGAGGCCGGAGCGTTCGGAGAGGCGGTTGATGTGGGCTTCGGTGTCACCATCATGATCCGCAGAGAGGCGGGCTCGTAGCGGGATAATGAGTCCAGGGAGATATCCGCCGCGCCAAAGGAAGCGGGCGGAGGCAGTGAGTTCCTGACCGTAGGAACGATCCTCTTGAAAGGAGTCATTCATGATGGGGCCGAAGCGCGGGATGCGCAGCCAGAACCATGCGATGAGAAGGAACAAGCCGGCTATCACAATCATCCAGCCCCGCTGCCAGAGGAGGGTGAAGAAGGAATTGGAAGACCCGTAGATGAAGACGGTCTCGCCGCGACTCCCCCACCGCGCGATCGTTTCGAGGAAGCGGGCATGATCCTTCCGGTCGAGGTAGGGATTTCTAAAAGGACGGGCGTGGGCCATGACGAGGAGCTGCCCACTGCCATGACCGGCAAGGACGGCCCGCGACCCGAGATTCGGGAGGCCTTCCCAATCCGAACCCTGGCTGCTCTCGATAGCGACCGAGCCTTCCTGCTCGATCTCGTATTGACCGTCTTCGTAAGGAGTAAGCTGAGCAATGTGCCAGGGACGCTCGAGGTGGCCATTCTCCGCGAGTTCTTTCTCAGGCACACTCCCCCAATCTTCACTGCTGAGGGTCACGTGAGTCTCGGCGAGGAGGTAATCCATGCCGGGATAGTCACCTTCCTCCGGTAGCTCCCAAAAGGAATTGTAAGTGAAGTCATTGATCTCCGGCTCGCCGCCATTGATCGTCATGATGACAATACCACCCTCCGCGATCCACTCTGCGATGCGCATTCCGAGGCCACGGCTGGTGAGATAGGACGCGGGAATGACGACCACGCCAACCTCGGGGCCAAAGCCGTCCCAGGTCCGGGAGGCGCGGGCATCAAAGCCAACCTTATTGAGATAACGCTCGGCAGCTAGGTAGGGATTGAGGCGGGCATCACCTACGTAACCGGTGGGAACTTCTTCTATGACCCTCCCCTTCTCGGAAGGCTGGCATCCGAGAAGGAGGACCAGAAAGGCCGCCGCGACGATAGAAAGGCGGTTCTTCATCCGCCCCTCCTTTCAGAGAAGGGCCACTGAGACCAGAGCCGCTCCATGTCATCTTCGGCAGGGCGTTGCTTCCCATAGGCCTGAGACATCCAGGCTCCCGTGAGGAGCTGGAAGTAGGTGGAATTGGCCTTCTCCCCGCTGGTGCGCACGCGACGGAGGCAGTCCATCTCAGTATCGCTCTCCTCGATCTCGACAAGCTGGCGAGTGACGAGAGAGGAAATGGCTCCCCGATAAAGAAGTCCGAGTGCCTCCTGATACTTCCCCTGCTCCCAGAGTCGGCGTGCGCTGGCCAGGACATCAGACGGGAGGCATTCGGGCGCAATGTTCATCCCCGCCACGGTGGTGACTTTCGCCTTCTCGGGATCGATATTTTCAGACGGGATACGCCGGAAGATGTGGGCATTTTTAACAATGAGCCAAATGAGGGCTCCGATGGCGGCGGCGAGAACGGTATAGAAAATGAGCTGCCCGATCGCGGCGAAAGCCCCGGGGTTGGCGGAGAAGCTTTCCCCGCCAGAGCTACTACTGTCATCGCCACCTTTACTCTCGCGAATCTTCCTGGTCTTCACGTCGAAGGCACCATCCGAAAGCACCTCCCCTGCCCTTTCCTGCTCGCTTGTTGTTGCTGCAGTGGCTTCCGGAGTGACACTAAAAAGCCCCAGAGCAAGGAGGAGAATGCCGAGCCGCTGACCGATTTTTTTAAAGTTCAACTCGATGTCCCAACCCTCGGTCCAGGTTCGACTGTTTACGTAGAGCCCGAAGCCGCCGCCGATGTAGAACCAGGCGGTCACGGACAGGGCGTTAAGATAAACAATGCCCGAGACGAATGCGAACCACGATGGGAGAGTCTCCGAACCAGCTTCAAAGAAATCCCCCCATATCAGCTCCCAGCTAAAATTAACCCCCTCCGGGATCATTATGGCGAGGAACTGGAACTGACTGAAGTAGATGAAGATCTCCATCGCAAGGCAGATGAAAGTCAGCCCACTAGCCCCGCCTGAGCTGCGTTGGGAAATCACCGTGGCACGAGAGCTGTAGCGCGTCCCCTCCAGCCCTTCGAGATACTTGATGGGCATCAGCAGGGAACGGGTGAGCCTTGATCGATAAAAAGCCACCCCCAAGACGACGAGCCAGAAAAGGATGGCATCGGGACTGATGTCATCATCGAGAGCGTCCGTATTATGCGAGACCCAGCCGAAGAAGGTTAGCAGCAGACCAAGGATGACGAGCAACTTTTGCTTCATCAGTTCCTGGGGAAGGACCTTCAGGGCATCCCGCCAGCCAGTCTGCTCACCGAAGAGATGACGGCTCAGTGGATGCAGGGCCACGCGTTCCCAAACCGGCTTCAACCACCAGATGAGAAAGATCCCCCAGCCGACACCAATGCCGCCCAACCAACAGACAAGGAGGATGAGAAGGCAGACGGGATAAACGGAAGCCATCCAGCCCCGGAAAATCCGACCGATATTCGCTCGGGTCAGACTAAGGCCGAGATCGATGGCCTCCCATTCGCTACGCGGGCGAATCTCCGCGCTCACTTTCTCAAGTTCCAAGCCGCCTCCTTCCCGTAAAAGTGAAGTATAAAATATGGAGAAGCCAGAAGGCGATGCCGACGAAGTATTTGATATTGGCATCGATACGCTGGGCCGACCAGAACCCCTCGACGACAGCCGCGAGAGCGGTCATTCCGCTACCTCCGATCAGGAGCGGGAGGCCATCGCGGCCGGCCTTCGTGAGAGCCTCGGCACGGGTGAGTTGACCGGGTGCGAGGAGGGCGAAGCCCATCTTCAATCCTGCCATCCCCACAACAATCATCCCCAGCAGCTCAAAGGAAGAATGTCCGGCGACAAAGCGCCAGAGTTTCTCGGGATCCCCAGCATAGCCGACGTATCCAAAGGTCGCGCCGATGGCCAGGCCGTTCATGATGAGGATAAAGAGCGCCCCGACTCCGAAGATGAGCCCACCCGCAAAGAGTTTAAAATCGATGCCGACATTATTCTGAATGTAGTGGGCGAACATCTGAAAGTTCGAGCCATGCTTTTGCCGTTCGTGCTCCACAGGATCGGAGCCCTTACCATACATCGCTTCCAATCCCGCCATACCATCGGCTCCGAGAATGGCCTGGATCCAGGCGATATCATGCCCGGCGGACCACCACATGAGGAAAAAGGGAATCCAAAAAACGGCGGAGGCAACGAGGAAGAGCTTCCACTCACGGCGGAAAGTCTGCGGAAAGGTAAAGAGGACAAATTTTAAAACACCCTCGCCAAAGACACCCTTTTTCCGGTGGATGGTGCGGTATCCTTGAATAGCGAGACTGTTCAGTCGGTCGCAGAGGCGCGGGCCGAACATGCGGTATTGCGCCAAAGAGAGATCATAGCAAATCTTCCGAAAACGAGAAGGCACGGTGGCTCCGTCCTCAATGGGTTTCCGCTTTGCCGCAGCTTGGATTCTGGTGTCAAATTCCAGCCAGGACTGCGATTTTTTAGTCTCGAATTGTTGTCTATTCATCTTCCGTCCTCCAACCAGTTCGCCATTCCCAAAACCTTCGCGACCCCGCGTGGGCCGGTTTCGCCGGTAAGCTTGGCTAGGTGCCCCACCAGCTCCATACGCCGAGCATCAGACCAGCCGCCGCTACGATATCGAAAAGCCAGAATGGCAGCTTCCTCCTCCCGGGTGAGCTTAAGATTCACCGGGACACGGTCCATGGGCGGCGGTCCGGGAATGATGGGATCGATGCGCGGGCGAGCGTAAACGACGAGAGTATTTGCAGCGAAGTCTCCGAGGCGCTGAAAGCGGGCATTGAAAAAAGCAATAAGTGGGACAAAGGGCGTGAGAATCTCAATCATGCGAAGGAAGTTCCGCACCATGGACTGGCCGACGGTGACCGAACCACCGGAATCATTGACGACACGTAGACCGAAGGCCCGCTTGCCCCAGGTGGAGCCCTTAGACCCGACTTCGAAGATGACGTGGTAGAACCAGGTGATGAAAAAGCTGGCCAGCATCCGGAAGCCATCGCCCACGCGATCTCCAAAGACGGGGAGCAGAAAAAAAATCAGAAAAACAACGACCCACAAAATCGCGAACTGAATGAGCAAATCCAAAAGAAAAGCGACGAAGCGCAGGAAAGGCCCGGCGACGCGGAGGTGAATCTCCATCCCCTCGGCGAGTTCGATTGTTTGCAGGGTATCTATGCGACGCGCCGTGGATGACATCTGATCTGGGCTTAGAAACTAGCCCTTCCAACCTAGGCGTAAAGCCCTGATCTCCGCTATC
>CALBVA010000193.1 GCA_937969125.1 uncultured Verrucomicrobiales bacterium
GCTCCCATTTCCAATCCGCAAGGTGAACCTCCGGCAAAGCCGGAGTGCGCCCTATGCCTAATTGGAACCGCCGTGCTACGGCCCCATATGGCCGGTGGTGTGGGACCCGTGGCTGGCACTAGTCAGTCACGGGGACCCGATTCGCTAGATTTGGTTCCGCTCGGCGTGATTGCCACAATTGACCCTGCCTGATTCTCCGCTTTCGAGGGCTCGAATGTCACCACGACGCGCTTAGAACTCACCCCCATCTTCTTCATCGTGGCGGTCGTAAATGCGTCATCGTGGGGCATGTGAATCTCCAGCTTTTTTTCTCCGGCTAGCTTCACATACGCCTCCAGCATGATGCAACCTGGCTCGACATTAATGAACCGAGTTCCCTTCAACTTTCGGGTTACTGGGGCCGCACCCTCGGGAAGGATGATGAGAGTAAGCCTCTTTCCATCCACCTCTCGCATCAAAAAGCGTGGCACGTCGGGCTTGGCTTGCTCTTGAGCCACCCCGCTCAATGATAAGGCGAGCAAGATGGAACAGAGTAAATGGCGTATCGAGATCATCATGGTGGCGCTTTCTTTGAGCGAACGTTTGAGGAAAGCAGCGTCCCACCTCGGGGCTGATCGATTTCCAATGTGGGAAGATTAACTCTCCCACTCCAAAATATCCACGACAAACTTCATGAGGAGGAAACTCCAGCACCAGCCAACGGATCAGTCCAGCACTCCGGCTTTGAGCCATTTCACGATCAGGGCAATGAGGCTCCGATCCCACCACTCGACCGGATTCTTTGAGACAAACAAGGGCGTATTGCTCCCTTCCTAGCCTCGCTTTTTCCTTTTCCTCTCCGCTCCATTTCCTGACAATCCCTCCACATGAGCGACAAGGATCAGTATCAACGGGAACTCGAAGTCATCGAGGCGGTCAAAGACAAAGGCCCCGCGGGCAAATTCCTCGGTTATGCAAAGATTTCTGGCCCTGGCTGGCTACAGGGAGCCATCACCCTGGGCGGGGGATCCCTCGCCGGCGCCCTTTATCTGGGAGTCGTCTCTGGAAATGGCCTTCTCTGGGTTCAGCCACTCGCAATGATCTGCGGCATTATTATGCTGAGTGCCATCGCCTACGTCACCCTCTCAACAGGTGAGCGACCGCTCCGTGCGATCAATACCCACCTTCACCCGCTCCTCGGCTGGTCCTGGGTCATTGCCACCATCATGGCCAACATCGTCTGGACGATGCCTCAATTCGCGCTCGGATCAGCAGCGGTTCAACAGAACCTATTCTCTGAGGCCATTTCTGACTGGATGATCATCCCCGTCTTCTTCGCCATCGGCCTCTATGTGAATTACCTTTACCAGTCTGGTGGCAATGGAGCCAAAATCTTTGATCGTATTATTAAGATCATGGTGGGTGTCATTGTTCTCTCCTTTTTCGCAGTCGTCATAAGCCTTGCTGGCGAACTTCCGTGGGGGCAGATCTTCAAGGGGTACCTTCCCAATATTTCCCTGCTCAGCAAACCTGCCGAGGTTTATGAGCCGCTCATCGCCGCCTCCTCTAATCCCGATTGGTGGACAAATAAGATCACCAGCACTCAGAAGGACATCATCTTCGCAGCCTTTGGAACTGCCGTCGGAATCAATATGACCTTTCTTCTCCCCTACACTCTTCTCAAAAAGAAATGGGGTCCCAAGCATCGCGGCCTTTCCATCACCGACCTTTCCATCGGTCTTTTCGTTCCCTTTTTCATCGCAACTTCCTGTGTCGTCCTAGCCGCCGCTTCCAGCTTCCACGGCAAGGTGGATATGGAAAACCTCAAAATCGGGGACAAGACAATGCTGGAGACACCGGCTATTGTGAAAACTCTCAAAGAGTTCGAGGGAGACGACGAAGCTAAGGCAGCGTTCACCAAAACTACTTTGGAAAGCGCAAATGAGAACGACCGGATTCTCGCAGCCATGCTCGTAAAACGTGATACCGCCTCTCTCGCCGTCACCTTGGAGCCCTTCACGGGCAAAGTTGTGGCCCAGAAAATTTTCGGTATTGGAGTTCTGGGAATGGCTGTCTCTACCATCATCATCCTAATGCTGATCAACGGCCTCGCTTTTCAGGAACTATTCGCCGGCAAGGCAAATTCAAAAACAGCGATCAATAGTTCCCTTTCAGATAAGGGAGCCTACTTCCTCGGTTGTATTATTTCCGGCCTGGCCGGATGTTGCTTCCCTTTCATTTGGGACAATGCCGATGCCAAGGCCGCTCTCGCCGTTCCTACCTCCGTGATTGGCGGTGCGCTGTTACCAATCGCCTACTTCACCTTCCTGCTCATGATGAATTCTAAAAAGATCCTTGGTGACAAGCGCCCCGAAGGAACTTCACGGATCATCTGGAATGTCCTTATGATCTTCGCTACCACCATGGCTACCATCGGCTCATATACTGCCGTTAGCCACAAGAGCGCCTTTGGAATTCCTGTCGGCATGATCGGAATGTGGTTTTTATTAGCCCTCTTCGTCGTCGGGACAGCCTCCTTCCTCATTAAGGAAAAGCAGAAATCGTAACCAATCTCACAACGGCGACTTTATGGAAATGGAGAACCCTTATCAGGCTCCGGAGTCGCTAGAATCCCCTGACGAGAGCGTCGCCCGGCCACCCGACACCTGGACGAGCAGGCAGCTACCCTGCTCTTCTTCAGTCCCAGCCTGTTGATCTTAGGGATGACCTGTCTCGAATTCTGGACGGGTGCCTACTTTTTCACCCCGCTGATTTTTCTAGGAGGTATCATCGCAGCCTTGGTTGTGCCTCTCATGATGACCAAGATCCATGGCGACCGCAACAAAGCTACCACCGGGCAACGAATTGGAATGTTCGCCCTGAACTTCATCGGTCAGATCTTTGCAATCATCGCCATCATCTTCTGTAGCTCCCTCCTTATCGCTACCATCTTCTACCTTCTCGGTTAACCAGCCACCCAATCACTCCTTCAGCGCCCCTTCGTTTTCAGAAACCCCAATAACTTTCTGAAGCTAGACGCCAGAGAGAGCAAGGAGCGAAGGATGGCATTCCCCCTTGCGAAGATCTTCAATCTCGAAAGTTCCAAGACCTCCGCCTCCCATAGATTCGGCCAGTCCAAGTGCTTTCATCCAGCATTTGAAGTTCCGATACCCGAGACAGATCGTGCCACTAATCATTTCCGCCAGCGGTGGCGGGTCTCTTCGCCGAAGGCAACTTCGTGCCAGAGGATTTTTTCTTCAGAGAAGGTAAATTTGGCATCGAAGGTTTCGCCTTTGAGGGCATTCGGGAGCCAGTAGGCATCGTCTTCCCACATTTTCTCGAAGGGAATCTCAGCGATCTCACACCAATGTGGGATCGCTTCATCGGTGGCGGTGGGCGTGCCTTCAAACTCTGTCGCGGTGTAAACGTGGCAGTGAATGTCCGGGAGATCGGACATTGCGAACCAGAGCTCCCCACGCTTCACGGGATCAAGACAGGTGATGTGTAGCTCTTCCTGACACTCACGAATAACGCACTGTTCCGGGGTCTCACCGGGGTCGATCTTGCCACCAGGACCATTAATTTTCCCCTCACCGATTCCACGGAGTTTCTTGATAAGGAGAACACGGCTCCCCTGATGAACGAACATCAGGGTGGCGTGGATGTCCGGGGTCCATTGATCCCAATTTGGCACCAAAGGGGAAGGTTCGTCAGTCTTGGGATTGGGCATAGGCTTCGACCGTGTCGCAGGTGCAGACGAGATTGCGGTCTCCGTGAACATTGTCAACCCGGCCCACCACCGGCCAGAATTTGTGCTTCCGAAGGCGGGCGACCGGGAAAGCGGCCTGCTCGCGGGAGTAAGGATGACTCCACTCGTCCGCCATCACCATGACGGCGGTGTGCGGAGCGTTTTTGAGCGGGTTGTCATTGGGATCAAGCTCACCGCTTACGATGGCCTCGATCTCGGCATGGATGGCAAGCATGGCTTCACAAAAGCGGTCCAACTCCTCCTTCGATTCCGATTCGGTAGGCTCAATCATAAGAGTTCCCGCGACGGGCCAACTCATGGTGGGCGCGTGAAAACCGAAGTCGATGAGCCGCTTTGCCACGTCCTCCACAGTGACGCCGGACTTCGCGGCGAGCGGGCGAATGTCGATGATGCACTCGTGCGCCACCAATCCGTCCTTGCCGGTGTAGAGAATCGGGTAAGCATTTTGGAGCCGTTGTGCGATGTAGTTGGCATTGAGAATCGCGACGCCGGTCGCTTCCTTCAATCCCGCCGTCCCCATCATCGCGATATACATCCAGGAGATGACATTGATGGAGGCACTCCCATAAGGTGCCGCGCAAACCGCGTTGGTAACGGAAGGCAGCTTCCCGTGACCTGGCAAAAACGGAACGAGGTGCCCTGCGACCCCGATCGGTCCAACTCCCGGTCCCCCGCCCCCGTGCGGGATACAGAAGGTTTTGTGAAGATTCAGGTGGCAGACATCCGCACCGATGAGCCCCGGACTGGTCACTCCGACCTGTGCATTCATATTTGCCCCGTCCATGTAAACCTGGCCTCCGGCTTCATGAATCTCAGCGCAGATCTCCTCGATTCCGATCTCGAAGACGCCGTGGGTCGAGGGGTAAGTGACCATGAGTGCGCCGAGGTTCTCACGGTGCTGGGCGATCTTTTCTGAGAGATCATTACGATCAATATTCCCCTCATTGTCACAAGTCACGGGCACGACTTTAAAACCGGTCATGACGGCCGAAGCGGGGTTCGTGCCGTGGGCCGAAGTCGGAATGAGACAGATATTTCGATTCAAATCACCCCGCTCTTGGTGATAGGAGCGGATGGCGAGAAGACCGGCATACTCGCCTTGAGAACCAGCATTGGGCTGCAATGAGACCGCCGCAAAGCCGGTGATATTGGCGAGCCACTCCGACAGCTGATCAAGCATGGCACGATAGCCCACTGATTGGTCCTCCGGCACGAAGGGGTGGAGATTGGAAACCTCCGGCCAGCTCACCGGCATCATTTCGGCGGCAGCATTGAGCTTCATCGTGCAAGATCCGAGCGGGATCATGGATTCATTGAGGGCGAGATCGCGAGCTTCCAGCCGGTGCAGATAGCGCATCATCTCGGTCTCACTGCGATAAAGATGGAAGGCTTCCTGGGTCAGGAAGTCGCTCTCACGCGGGAGACTGACCTCACCACCCTCGGTATGGGTTGCATTGAAGAGGCTAAGAATGGTCTCCACATCAGCCTCGGTGGTGGTCTCATCGAATGAGATGCCAATAAAACCTTCACCAAGATCCCGGAGATTGTATCCGGCCTCGCGGGCCTGCTCAAGAAGACCAGCGGGTGCCTTCACCACCACGGTATCGAAGTACGAAGTGTTCACGACTTCATCGAGCGATGAATGAAGAATTCCGGTGAGCCGGTGGACGCGGGTAGCGATTTCACGCAAGCCTTCCGGACCGTGCCAGACGGCATACATTGAGGCCATGACCGCAAGGAGAACCTGCGCGGTGCAGATGTTCGAGGTGGCCTTATCCCGGCGAATATGCTGCTCGCGAGTTTGCAGTGAGAGCCGGTAGGCGGGGTCGCCTTGAGAATCCAATGAGATCCCGATGAGACGGCCGGGGATTTTACGTTTCAGCTGATCGATGCAGGCGATGAAAGCGGCGTGGGGACCACCGAATCCCAGTGGCACGCCGAAGCGCTGACTGGAGCCGACGCAGATGTCCACGCCCATCGCACCGGGTTCCTTGAGAATGGTGAGGGCGAGCAAATCCGCCGCCACGGTGAGGAGTCCGCCTGACTCATGCACGATCTTAGCGAAGTCAGTGAAGTCACGGACATTTCCAAGGGTAGAAGGGTACTGCACGAGCGCGCCGAAGAAACCCTCGGCAGCGGCGAAGTCATCGATCGCCCCGACCTCCACGGTGATGCCGAGAGGCTCGGCGCGGGTGCGAACGACGTCAATGGTCTGCGGGTGGCATTCCTCATCAACCCAGAAGACAGAACCCTTCGGTTTCGCGGTGAGCGAGAGACTCATCGCCTCAGCCGCCGCAGTCGCTTCATCAAGGAGGGAGGCATTGGCAATATCAAGACCGGTGAGGTCCACCACCATGGTTTGAAAATTCAGGAGGGCCTCCAAACGGCCCTGGGAAATTTCAGGCTGATAAGGCGTGTAAGCAGTATACCAGCCGGGGTTCTCCAGGATGTTCCGCTGAATCACCGGCGGCACGAGAGTGCCGTGATAGCCCTGGCCGATGCA
>CALBVA010000194.1 GCA_937969125.1 uncultured Verrucomicrobiales bacterium
CATCCCGATCTCATCCAACTCTTGCTTCAACACTCCCTCAATCTCGCTTTCGGCTTTTCCGCCCAATGACTTCCCGATGTCACGCACCAGCTTTCCGTAGTCACGAAGGTCGATGGAGGTCTCCAGAACGAGATCCGCCCCTGCGGGTGCGAAGTCGTGTGAGATGGGCTTAGCCGCCTTCTTACCGAGAATGGAGAGGAGGCCTTCGTGCTTACCATCGGTCAGAATAAAGCTGCGGGAGTGCCAATGATCACCGGCCTTATGGCAGCTGGAGCCACGGCCCTGGAGGGCATCAAGCCCGAGGTGGCGGAAGAGATCGGTCGTCTTGAAGCTTTTAGGGAGTTCATTCTCCGGCATCTTCTGGAGGAGTTTGTCAATGAAACCCGCCAGGTCCATCAGGTCATCCTTGGTATCAGTGACCGAGAAGTGGACGCCGGTCTCACCGCCGGCTTCAAGGTGGGAGGCAATCTTGGTGAGTCTATCAGAAAGCTTCAGCTCTGCAGCGGCGGCCGGGGTGATAGCAGGGGCGAATCCGAGAAATGCGGTGGCGAGTAGGGAGAGATGTGACTTCATATCCTTTTAAAGAAGCATATGTGGGCAATTGTCCCTGACGAATCAGAAAAATACTTTCCTTGACCGGAGGCGGATCGCATCGTCTGCGCAATGGCAATTTCCAGACAGCTTAATTCCGTGATCGAGGCCTTCGGCCAGCAAGGGTGGCATTGTGAACCAGTGGAAGGTCGCGAGGTAGTGACGGCAGCCTTCGAGGCCCATCACACGCATGTGCATGTGCACGCTCAGGCTTTCCCGAATATGAATGCTCTGTCCATTGTGGCGGAGTCGCCGATGGAATTTGACGACGAGCGCATGCCCTACGTGCTGGAGCTCATGATGCGGGCAAACAAGCAGCTCACGTTGGGAAGCTTCGAGTATGATCTGGACCGATCACTGATCGTTTTCCGCGTCACCAATCTCTTCGATAAGGAACTGTATGATGCCGACATTATCTCCTCGATGACACACTGCGCGATTGCGGAGATGGACCGCATTGTCCCGCTGGTCTCAGTGATCAATCGCACCGGCGATGACTTACTGGAGGATATCTCAATCCCGCTTTTATTAGAGCGAGAGGATCTCCTGCCTCCGGTTCCGGAGTTTGATGGGGAAGAGGAAGAACTTTGATTTACCTCCCCCTCCCCGAGTCCTAAGTTCGCGGCGTGACAAAGCGCACCGGCATCCTTCTTTTAGTCTCGGGCCCTTCCGGTTCGGGAAAGACGACCCTCTGCCGTCGGCTGGCCGACGAGGGCGAGGCTCACTACTCCATCTCCTGCACCACTCGAAAGCCGCGGGAGGGTGAGATTGATGGACGTGATTATCACTTCCTGACGAAGGAGGATTTCCAGAGGCGGATCGCCAATGACGAGATGCTGGAGCACGCCGAGGTTCATGGAAATCACTACGGCACCCTGAAATCAGAAGTCCTGGAGTATCTCTCCGAAGGAACTGATGTGGTGATGGACATCGATGTGCAGGGCGCGGCCCAGGTCCGTGACTGCGCGGATGCGGAGATCAAGACGGCCCTCATAGATCTCTTTGTCATGCCGCCCAGTAAGGAGGAGCTGCGCGCGCGGCTTACCGGGCGCGGGACGGATGATGCGGAGGTCATTACCCTGAGGATGAATAATTCCCTCATGGAGATGGAGCACTGGCCGGAATACACCTACCGCCTGATCTCCGCGACCCGTGAGGAGGACTACCTGAATTTCAAATCGCTCGTCCTTGCCGGACGCATGCGGATCTCCCGTCTCAAATAAACCTTATTTATAATATGAACATTGTCCTTGGAATCACCGGATCCATCGCCGCCTACAAGGCTGCCGACCTCACCAGCCAACTGGTCAAGGCGGGGCATGAAGTCCATGTCGTCATGACAAAGGTCGCGGCCGAGTTCATCACTCCCCTCACCCTGCAGGTGCTCTCGCGTGAGCCGGTGCTGCTCTCATTGGAGGATGAAAAGAATTCCTGGAAGCCGGGGCACATCGAGTTGGCGGACAATGCCGACCTCTTTTTGGTGGCACCGGCCTGTGCTGATACCCTCGGCCAATTTGCGAACGGACTTTCGCCAGATCCTCTTTCCTCGATCTACCTCGCCCTTCCTGCGGAGACGCCGAAGCTCATCGCCCCGGCAATGAACGGGAAGATGTGGCAGCATCCGGCGACGCAGCGAAACCTCGATACGCTGCAACAGGACGGGGTGGTATTTATCGAACCAGCAAGTGGAGATCTGGCCTGCGGGTATCAGGGGGTCGGCCGTTTGGCTGAGGTCACCGACATTTTAGAGGCGGTGGCTGGAATAAAATCTGATTAAATCAATCGCACTGACATGCACCCAGCACTCAATTGGATCCTCCGTCTTGTTCCCGCCGCCCTCATTGGTCAGACTCTGCCGTTTAAATTTTCGGGACATGAACAATCAGTCGCCCTCTTCACCGACCTCACCGAAAAGGCGCTGGGGAATCCCGGGCTAGAGGCAGCGGCACGAATCGGCACCGGGGTCGTCGAACTGGTGGCGGTGGTCCTTCTCCTGATTCCAAAGACGGCCTTAATTGGTGCGCTACTCACGATTGGCGTGATGGCTGGGGCCCTCGCGAGTCACGTTCTCTTCATCGGCTTTGCCGGACACGGTCCCCTGCCCGCCCTCGCAGCCGTGGCACTGGCCTCGGCTGCGATCTATGTGGTGCTACAGCGGAAGGCGGTCTGATTAATCCGCTTCGTCGAAGTGTTTTAACTTCTCGTGGCGTTCGCGGATCAAGCGGACCACCAATGAGGTCCAACCCGTTTGGTGCGATGCACCGAGACCTTTGCCGGTCTCAGCATGGAAGTATTCGTGGAAAAGAAGGTGCTCGCTCCACAGCGGATCAGTCCGGTAGGGATGATGGAGACTGA
>CALBVA010000195.1 GCA_937969125.1 uncultured Verrucomicrobiales bacterium
GAGCTTCCGGAGTAATCCGGTTCAACAGAAAATATTCCTAAGCCCCGCTCCGCATTCGCGAAGCGGGGCTTTTTAAGTAGGCTGTTGCTTCCTCTCGAGCCTTATTTCGGAATCTCATTGAGGGTGTAATAGACATCCGGATGCCAGAGTTTCTGTCCGGATGCCGATTTCACGCCCTTCAGCTTAAAGTGGTGCACGTGGCCCTGCACGCGTCCAGAGACTTTCAGATGGATCGATTTTTTATCAGCCGCCACCGTGATGGCCTCGATCTTTGGGGTGACCTTATCCACCTCCGGGCTGCCGTAGCTGCTCTGGTAGATGTAGGTCCAGGCGCGGACTTCATAGTTGGCGAGGTTACGGGCTGATGACTCATCCAGTGGCTCGGTGAAGCTGATCGTAAAGCCGTTCGGTTTCGCGTGCATCTCGTGCATCTCAAAAGGAGTTTTTCCGGTCCAACGGACACGCTCGAAGTTGAATTTCTTACCTCCGCGCGCTGCCCAGCCTCGGTTCGTTCCACCGACAAAAAGGGTGGCGTCCTCGCCCATGCGGACGGGTACGGTTCCGCAGCGGAAATCTTCCAGGAACTTCCAGACCGCACCTTGATAGAGGCCGTTGACCTTTTCCATATAGACTCGCTGGACCTGTGAGTGGGTCTGCTCGCCGACTAGGACCTGATTCTGAAAGGGGCCGAATTTGCCACCGGTGGAGTCATAAATGACGGCCGTTGGCGAGTTGCCGACCTTGCCGTGTGGGAAGACGACCGCAGGCGGGATGATGCGAGGATCTTTTTTCCGTTCGATCTCCATGCGCGATCCACTCTGTGGCTTTGGCGGCTCCTCAAGACCGGCGAGGGTGTGATACTTGTTACCGGTGGGATTGCCCATGAATCCTCCAGGCTTCAGCCACTTTAGCGAGGACGATCCGTTCCAGAGTCCTTGATTGTCGGTGTAGAAGCAGTCGCCGGCGGCATTGAAACCAATCCCTCCGGGAGAGCGAATGCCGGGACAGGTTGGGATCGCCTTGCCATCCAATCCGTAGCGATAGCACCAGCCGCGCCAGGGTGATTTGTCACTCGCGCCACCGCTGCCGGTGAGACAATGCACAACCCAGACGTTGCCTTCTTTATCAGGATCGGATCCAAAGTTGTATTCGTGATAGTTCCCATCGATCCCCCAGTGCTGGGTGACGGTTTCGAATTTATCAGCCCGGCCATCGCCATCGGTATCGGTGAGCTTGGTGATTTCTGGGCGTTGGGTGAGGTAGAGGGAGCCCTCCTTATAAAACATCCCCAGCGGTTCGTGCAGACCACGTGCGAAAAGGGTCCACTTTACCTTCGAGAGATCGTCCTCGTAGGCTCCTTCGCAGATCCAGACCTCGCCGCGACGCGAGGAGACCGCGACCTTTTTGTCGGGCATGATGGCAATGGAACCCAGCTCGAGGACTTCGCCCTCGGGCATCGGGATCTCTTCCCGATGATAAAATTCCTTCTGCTGTTGGTCGGCGAGGAGTGGAAGGGTAAGGAGGGAGAGGAGGATAAAAGTTTTCATACGTGGATGTGAGTGAAGCCTGTGTCCGAAGGTTACTTCCAGGTGTAGCTGATCTTGATTTCGTGTTTACCTGGAGCAAGTGGCACGGGGATGAGGACCTCATTCTCTCTGAGGAATGGCGGACTTCCGGATGCGGTGACATTGACCAGAAGCTCCTGATCGAAGGTGAAAATACGCTCTCCGGTGGTCGCGATCGGTCCGCCACTCAGCGCGCGGAAGTAGAGCTGCTTCTCAGGCATTCCGGGGGAGGGGACCTCGATCACGATGGTGCGGTGGAAGCCTTCCGATGACGGCAGCGGAGTGTCAGTCATTTTGAGCGGGCCGAATCGATAGTGGAAGGTCGGTTGCTGCTGTTTATCGAGTTCGTATCCTTTGAAGAGCGGTTTCAGCTTGTCATCCACTTTCTTCGGCCAAGCCGTCGTCTGGCTCTCTAGGATGGCGAAGGGAATCCCGCGATTGATCCCCATGATGCGTTCTCCGCCCGGAGCTTCAAAGCCCTGGCCACGACCGGTCCAATGACGACCCGCATCCATGAATTTCCCCTTCCAGAGAAGATCGAGACTCATCGAGTCCGCGCTGAAGGCGAGATTCACTCCCTCCGAATATCCCACCCCGATGCCTCGCGGATCGGTGCCTGCGATGAAATTCCGGTAGATGATCGCTTCGCCCGCCGGAGGTAGGTAGGGTATGGTGGGGGAAGATTTCTTCTTCTGCTTCTGCTCGGAGAGATACTGTTTCCGCAGGCCGGGACCTTCCCAGGCCAGCGAAATCGCCTCATGTCCGGTATATTCGAAATACTCGATCTTGATTTCGTTCCGGCCCTTCTTGAGATTGAGGCTTTTCTTCGTCGGTTTTCCGGCAGGCCCCACCCGATCGCGGCGGATCAATTCCTTCCCATTGACCGAGAGCGCACCGCCGTCGTCGGTATCGAGATAGAAGTTGTAGCGTCCGTTGAAAGGGGCATCGAGCCAACCGGTCCACGTCATGCCATAAAAGTCTCTCTTATCGTTTTTCAAGGCCGCCTGATTCAGCGAAATGAAGCCACCCTTTTCCTCCTCGGCATTGACCGGCTTTGAAGCGCGGAGCTGGGCCAGCCTCTTAAACTTCCCGTGATGGGTGTAGGAGAGGAGGTCATTGAGAGGTCCGATTTTCTTAGGGAGAGGATATTTTTTGAGGAGTTCATTGGCCTGCCACATTCCTTTTTGATTGGCGGAGGCCTTTCTCGCTGCGGCGACATCCGCCTTCGTGATCTCGGATTCCTTGTTTCCCCAGGCCGAGCGAACGTAGCTGATGATCCCTGCGATTTGCTCATCCTGCAGTGCGGCTCCCTGCGGAGGCATTACGAGATTATAATCCTTTCCGGCCACCTTGATCTTTCCCTGAAGGCCGTGAAGGACCACCTGAATTGCGCGATTCGCGTCACCTTTGACCCATTCGCTGTTCGCCAGGGCGGGGAATTGTCCGTTGTTGGTGCCCTTGCCGTCAGGCGCATGGCATGCCGCACAGTAAAGTTCATAAGGGGCTTTGCCCGGATGGGCGGCGGAGAGAAAAGATGCGCTGAGGGCAGTCGCGGCAAGGAATAACTTCATGTGTGTGTCTGCCAGATACGTTTTGAAGACACCGTGTCTCGCAGAAAATCTTCGATCAATGCCTCCTTGCCCATGTTGGAATTACTCCGCGAGCACCATCCGCAGCCGGTAAAAGCGCGGTGCCGTCCCCACCGGTTCAGTGAAGACATACCGATCCTTGGTGAGGCCTGAGCTTTCCAGAAGTGCCGTCATATCAGTCCACGCCCCCTGGAGATCTTCCGACCACTGAAGCTGGAAGGTCAGATCAGCCATGCGGGAGTTCTGCTGGTATCGGTAAGTCACCGTTCCTTCTTCATCCGTCCGAAGTCCGAAGATCGAGGGACCTTCCGCAGCCAGCGGATCGGTGAGAAGGGCATATTCCATCAGATTGATTCTCCCGTCTCCGTCCGGATCGGCAGTCGTAGCAGCATCCATCCCACCCGCGGGGAACCAAGTGGCGGTCCAGCTGGCATAGCTCAGCACTCCGGTCTCCGGAGTTCCGTCTGTTTCTGCACTGGCCATCCATCCGGCCATCAGATTCCATTGATCGAGCGCCGCTGTCGCATCCACCATCTCGATACTTGGTCCCGTGCCATCGGCTGCGGGATACCAATCATCCAAGTAGGTGAAGGTCTGAATGACTTGCCCCAGATGGGTCGCAAGCTGGATCGTCTCGCCGCCATTGCTCAACTTCCCTCCGTATCCGCCCAGAACCACCGCGTCGGTGGAAAAGCCGTGCCGCTCTGCGAAACCGGCGGGATTGTTGGCAATGATCAGCGTCTTTCCTGCTACGAGAATCGTTCCCATGGGAATGACAAAATCCACACCATCGGTGAATTGGTATCCGCTCACGTCCAGTGAGTCGGTCCCGATGTTCTTCAGCTCGATGAATTCGAAGTCGTCATTGTTATCAAACCCCGCCGTCACCTCCGCTACTGTCGGATCGGCGGGATTGAAATGAAGCTCGCTTACCCTAAGGGTTGGGATCTCTGGCGGCAGGAAGGTCAGCTCGACCAATGCACTCCACTCATCGTTATTGAAGCGGCGCGCCTTCACCAGAACCCCGTCGGTGATTGGGATGGGTGAAGTGAAGAGCTGGCCGTCACCATTGATGGGGTCCTCACCATTCAGGGTGTAGAAAATATCGCCGATATTGCCGAAGATCGGAAACTCGAAGGTTAGCAAAAAGCCCGGGGTGATCACCCCACCGCTGCTCTCCGGAATCGGCACCGGTACTGGTGTGGTGGGGAAGTATCCCTCAGCCCGTAGGGAGTCGATCAATTGCTGGGCACGTCCGGGAATGAGAGCCTTGATCTCATTGACCGCTGGCGTCCAGTGAGTATCCCGTGTGAAGGTCGGCTCTCCCAGCTCCTCCAACGTGTCGCCCCAGCGGGCTGATTCCGAAATCACCGCCCCGGAAATGTAATCTGTGATCGCGGTGTATCGGGCCAGGACCTTCGCGTCCGTCATCGGACCGTCATTGAAAAAATGTCGCTGCGCCCGATCTCCGAGACGGCGGATAAACTCCGGACTCTCCTTCACCGAGTTGAAGATCTGTGCGATCGCCGGTCCGGAGAATTTCGAGCTCCCGGACTTAAAGTTGCTGCTGACCTGAGCGTCAAAATCCGTCCCGCCATTGCGGGGAAGATTCCAGCTCCACTCGCCATCCCAAGCGAAAAATTTCATCGGCAGGGTCGGGCTCTCTGCACTCGCATTCCGGTTCGCCCCATACCAGTTGTTGGAAGGCCAGTCGGAGGTATTGGAATACCAGTGGACGAGGAGGTAATCGATGAAGTTGTCGATATCGAGATACTCCTTCATCTCCTCGTAGTTGGCAGGATTAGCCATGTTCTTGTTTTTCAATTCCCCCTTCAGATAATTGTAGCGCTCATTGTTTCCACTGAGCTCTCCACCATGGGTTACCACGAACCAGTCATCCTCCGGCCCGCCGTAATAGTCTGCTGTGAAAAAGCGATCCGCCCGCTCCACCGGATTATAAAGGCCCCAATAGAGCCCGTTGATGTAGAGGTGGACAAAGGCTCCGTGCTTTCCGTCTCCGGAGATCGCCAACTGGTTCTGCCGTTGCAGCTCATCGATGGCAAAGGTCGTCTTTTCCTTGCTGAAAATGCGTGACCATGCCCGATTGTTTCCCGCTCGCAGGATGATGCGGTCCAGATTATTCGTCGGCACCGTTTCCTGATAGGGGACATTACGAAAGAGATCCGTTTTCCACTTCGCGTCGCCATATTCAGCCCGGAAGTTCAGCCGCAGGGAGCGTTTCATTCGGAGATGCGAATGGGACTCAATCCCCGCCACCGTGCGCTCGTTTTTTGTAGGGTCGTCAGCGTATAGCAGTTCTATTGAGACCACCTTCTCGTCATCACCATCATAGTAGCCATCATTGCCGAAAAAATCATGATTGGGTCCTACGATGGACATTGAGGGAATGGCTTTCAGTCCGTCAATAATCGACATGGCATAGGCCGGGTCCTGAGTTACCACCGGATCCATCCCGTAGCCCATCACAGCCCGATTACTCTGCGCTCCGCCGAGCCAGTATTCCGTCGTCGGTAATCCGAACGGGCTCTCCGGCTGGTTCACCACATCTGTCGGGAAGATGTAGGTGACTGTGTCGATATTTGTTGGCTCCAGTCCCTCTTTATAAGCGAAAGCCCGGAGGATCGTGGTCCCATTGATGCTAATAGGTCCGCTGTAGGGGATACCGGAGGTTTCGGTCGGAGCATTTCCGTTGGTCGTATAGACAATCGTCGCCCCCTCCGTTGCAGTGGTGATTTCCAGATCGAAGGGTGCTTCATAGATCCCACGCTTCTGGCTGAAGACCGTATCGGCAGTCTGAGTTGGCGGAGGATCGCTCTGCCCGAAGCCCTTGGCGATGAACAGGGCCGCTAAAACCCCGTAAAATAAAGTCGGGAGCAGATTCGAGGAAAAGCGGGGTGAAGTAGGCATTTCCCCTCAAATCTAGGCTGAGGAAGCCCGAAAAACCATTATTTTCACCCACTGTTAGAGGTGATTCGGTAAATTATTGTTTTCGCTCTCCGAAATTTATGACTTTCCACGGAGAGCATGCAGAGTAGGGTCTCGCCCAGCCGGAGGGCGCGACCTCACACGAATCAGGTCTCGTTCCTGCACCACCGACTCAACCGCCAAAACCTACCTATGACTAAAAACATCCCCATGCATCGGGTGAACTGGGTCAATACCTCGTTTCTCTTTGTCATCACCACTCTCGGCATCATCGGTGCCCCTGTTTTTCTTTATCACTTCGACGCCAACTGGATCATCTGGTCCCTCTTCGCCTTCTACATGATCGCGACCGGCCTGAGCATCACGCTCGGCTATCACCGTCTTTTCTCACACCTTTCCTTTAAGGCGAAGTGGCCCGTGCGCCTCTTTACCCTCGTTTTTGGTGCCTGTGCTTTTGAAAATACCGTCCTTAACTGGGCTTCGGACCACCGTCGCCACCATAAGCATACCGACCATGATGAAGACCCCTACGACATCTCGAAGGGCTTCTTTTGGGCACACATCGGCTGGATTCTCTTCAAGCTGAATGCTCCCCAGCCCATGGATAACGTCAAAGACCTTCAGAAGGACAAGCTCGTCCGCTTCCAGGAAAAATACTACCTCCCACTGGCCTTCGGTGTCGGCTTTGGATTGCCTGCTCTTATCGGCTACCTCACCGCCGGTGCCGTCGGTGCCTGGGCCGGATTCTTCGTTGTCGGAGCCATGCGCGTCGTCCTCGTCCAGCAATCTACTTTTTTCATTAACTCCCTCTGCCACACCATTGGTAAGCAGCCCTACTCCACCCGCTGCAGTGCCCGTGACAGCTGGATCATGGCCCTCGTCACCTACGGCGAAGGCTACCACAATTACCATCACGAGTTTCAGCACGACTACCGTAATGGCGTGAAGGCCTGGAACTTTGATCCCACCAAGTGGAGCATTCAGATCCTCCATAAACTCGGACTCGTCAGTCACCTTCGCACCGTTCCCACCAGCAAGATCGTGGCTGCGGAAATGAAGGAAGCCCAGCGTCGCGCCGAGGCCAAGCTGGCCGAACTCTCCGCCTCC
The DNA here is from genome assembly GCA_937969125.1 of uncultured Verrucomicrobiales bacterium. Lineage (GTDB taxonomy): Bacteria > Verrucomicrobiota > Verrucomicrobiia > Verrucomicrobiales > Akkermansiaceae > SW10. The sequence continues at coordinate 7,208 of CALBVA010000195.1, forward strand.
GAGGGCTCCCTGTGCGAACACGCCCTGGCCAAAGTCAATGACCTCCTCGAGAAGCTGAAGGAGAATCTCAATGAATTTGAGAATTCTTTCTCCAAGCAGGTCGAAGCCTCCCGCTCTACCCTCAAGCGCTGGCGCAAGGAGACCAAGGCTCTCATTAGCGGACTCGGAGACCTCCGTCTCAAAGTCAGCCAGCCTGCCTAGATTCGGCTCTCATTGGGAACCTCCACCCCATCATCCAAAATGACTGAAGAACGCGACCTCGGACCCCAGCCTCTGGCCGCTCTTCAGGAACGGTGGGGGTTGACCAATCATCAACTCGTCGAAGCCTCTCCGGAGCAGCTCACGCACAAGCAGGTCCAGCGCGCCGCTTCTGGCCGCAGGCTCACCCTGAAAATGAAGCAGAAGCTGGCCCGCACCGTCAACTTTGCCATCTGGGGACGGCTCACCAATGAGGAGCGAGAGAAATTCGAAGAATACTTTCCCAAGCACCTTTTCAACTATGATAAGGGCTACCAGGAATCCGCTCCCGATATCAACGAGTCCCATCTCCAAAACCTCGGCGACCGAAAAATTCGCCGAGACTTCCTCGCCGAACTCGGAAAAATCGATTAAGGTGGTCAGATTCCCCGCGGTCGGTCGGCCCCACCGGGAGAAAGCCAAAAGCTAACCGCCAAAAGCTAATCGCCAACGTCCTTTCACACCAAGAGTCCTTCGCCGCCCCTCGCAAGATCGTCCATATCGATATGGACTGCTTCTACGCCGCCATCGAGGTGCGGGATGATCCGTCCCTTGAAGGAAAACCAGTGGGTGTCGGTGGCAGTTCGGGACGCGGCGTCCTCACCACTGCAAACTACGAAGCTCGAAAATACGGTTGTCATTCCGCGATGCCCGTCTTCAAGGCGCGCCAGCTCTGCCCACAGATCATTCTTACTCCGGTCCGCTTTGACGTTTACCGAGAGGAGTCGCAGAAGATCCGCGCAATCTTTGGCCGCTACACCGACCTTATCGAGCCGCTCTCGCTCGATGAAGCCTACCTCGACCTTAGCCATCGCAGTGAGTCCGGCGCGGCTCTCGCCCGCGAGATCCGGAGGGCCATTCGTGAGGAAACCGGACTGACCGCCTCGGCGGGAATTGCCCCCAATAAGATGATCGCGAAGATCGCCAGTGACTGGAACAAGCCGGATGGCCAGCTGGAGGTGCGCTCTGGCGAAGTGGCGGGATTCATGCGCGGCCTGCGCGTCGCAAAGCTGCACGGAGTCGGAAAGCGCGGTCAGGAATCACTCGCTGCGATGGGCGTCGAAACCTGCGGAGATCTGCAGGAGTTCACCAAAATCGAACTTGCAGATAAGCTTGGCCGTTGGGGGCTCGAACTCTACGAACGGTGCCGGGGGCGGGACTCACGGGAGGTCTCGGTCGATCGCACCCGGAAGTCATTGAGCAAGGAGCGCACCTTTTCCGAAAACATTGCTGACTTCGAATGGCTCCTCAATGTGCTCCGGAAACTGCGCTCCGAAGTCGAGGAAGCGGTGAAACGAAAGGGTGAGAACGAGGTGCGCTCCCGCGTGGTGAAATTGAAGTTCGCAGACTTCACCCGCACCACCGCCGAGAAGGCCGGGGCGACCATGGAGGAAGAAATTTACGAAGACCTCCTGCGCCTGGCATGGAAGCGCGGAAATGGCAAAGCCGTCCGTCTGCTTGGTGTCGGGGTGAGATTCGACACCGAAGAGGAAGAGCAGATGGGGCTCTTTTAAATCGGCCGCCTACAAAATATTCTCCACGAAGGGCTCCCGCTGGAATCTTTCGAACTTCTCGGGCTCTTCTCCGGTCCCGATGAATCGCGGGCTCACGCCGAGTTCCTTCTGAATCGCGGCGGCGACTCCGCCTTTGCCGGAGCCATCGAGTTTCGTGATGATTAGTCCGTCCAATGAGACCGCTTTCCCGAATTCCTTCGCCTGATTTAAGGCGTTCCCGCCGGTAGTGGCGTCGACGACGAGGAAGGTCTCATGCGGTGCGGTCTCATCCTGTTTCCCGATGGTTCGTTTGATCTTAGCCAAT
>CALBVA010000196.1 GCA_937969125.1 uncultured Verrucomicrobiales bacterium
TGCGGATTCCATTTCGTTCGCGGCGATGGGCAGCGAGAATTTCATGAGGGGCGATGTGCTTAAGTCCAAGGTTTCCCAGGAAGGTGGCGTAGTCGCTTTCATGCGGAAGAATTACGGGTGGGGTGGGCTTACTCGGAACCGGTGATTGTGGTCGGGCGGTTTGGGTTTTGGCATTATGGAGTGACTCTTTGGCGAGTTGGCGGATTTGATCGCGATATTCCCAGGCGGTAAGTCCTCCAAATCCGAGGACAAGGGAGGCCTTGGTCAGTCCGGAGAGAAAGGAGCGGCGGTCGAGTTGGGATTCGGCAGGCAGCATGTCAGGCACAACATTCCAGCGATCCCGGAATCCGCTGTTACTCATTTTTTTATCATTTTGCTTATGCCTCAGATGATTTTGGGAGTGGGTGAATCCCCTTGCGGCTTGCCGGTTATCGACGGTAGGCTGAGGCCATGTCTGAAACTACCATCAATCTCTCGCTCACGGTTGCTGATGGCAACGCGGCTCTTGATTTTTATACCCGTGCTTTTGGTGCGACGGAGCTCTATCGGATGACGATGCCAGGTGGCGGGGTGGCGCACTCGGAGTTTCAGATTGGCAAGAGTACGATTTATCTTTCGGAGGAATATCCAGCCTGGCAGGCGAAGGCGATGTTGGAGGGCGAGGTGGCTTCCTGTCTCTTTGCGATCGATGTGGAGGACTGCGATACGGCATTCCAGACTGCGGTTGAGGCAGGAGCGAAGCCCGGCAGCGAGCCTGAGAACCAGCCCTGGGGTTGGCGGACTGCAATGGTGATCGATCCCTTCGGATATCGGTGGAATTTACGGCACCTCGTTGAGGATCTCACGCCGAAGGAGGTGATGCGCCGGTTTCAGGAGATGATGAACCAGCCGACTTGAAAGTAGAGCATCGCGGCGAAGGGATGCGATTTCCGTTGAGGTGACGGGGGATGTGGTGTTCCTTGAGCACAACAACATGGCGAGTTGGAATGATGACCGGCTTGAGCTGGCGCTTCGTGCGTCACGCGAAGGAATTTGGGATTGGGATCTCGTTGAGAAGACCATCCATTATTCCGCACGGGTGCTTCGCTTTTTAGGATATAAGCGGGATGAGGTTCCTCATTTTTTTGAGGAGCGGGCGGAGCATATGGATGCCGATTCGGTGGCAGCGGTTGATGAGGCACTGCGACGGGTGTGCCAGGAGGGGGAGGACCTCTTTGCGGTGGAACCGCAGGTGCGGACGAAGAAGGGTGAGTGGAAGTGGTTTCGCGTGCGTGGAACTCCAGTACGTGATGAGCTGGGGAAGGTGATCCGGATTGCGGGGAGCTTGATTGATATTTCAAAGCGGAAGGCTGCGGAGAAGGAGCTGGCCGAGGAGCGGGCTCTCATTCAGACCCTGATGGATAACATCCCGATGAATGTTTATTTCAAGGACACGGCATCCCGCTTTGTGATGGCCAATCTCCCGACGGCGCAGAAGATGGGACTGGAGACACCGGAGCAGCTACTGGATAAGAGTGACTATGATTTCTTCCTGGCGGAGCATGCGGAAAAGACGCGTGAGCTGGAGCGACAGATCATGGAGACCCGACGCGGGCTGGCGGATCTGACAGAGCACGAAAAGTGGGATGACCGTCCTGATACCTGGGTGAAGAGTACGAAGCATCCGTGGGTGGGAAGTGATGGCGAGGTGAAGGGGATCTTCGGAGTGACGAGCGATGTCTCCGAGCTCATGCGCGCCCGCGAAGAGCAGGAGCAGACGGCGGCGGAGCTGCATGTTAGGAATTCCAAGATCGAGGAGGAACGGCAGCGGATGCGCCTGATCATCGATAGTGTCCCGATGAATGTGTATTTTAAGAATCGGGACCATCAGTTCGTTATCGCGAACCACTCAATCGCTCGCTGGTTTGGCTGTGAGAAGCCTGAGGAGCTTTATGAGAAGAGTGACCGTGATTTCTTTTCGGAGGAGCACGCACGGATCGCCGAGGAGGATGAGAATGGCATCATGGAGACTGGCGTGCCGATGGTGGGGAGGGTGGAGCGGGAAACCTGGAGTGGAAAGAATGACACCTGGGTGATGACTTCCAAGTATCCCTGGAGGGATAGTGAGGGTGATATTGTGGGGACCTTTGGAGTGTCGAGCGATGTTTCCGAGCTGATGCTGGCGCAGCGCGATCTGACGGATGTGGCAGAGAGGCTGCAGGAAAAAAATCAAGAGATGGCGGAGGAGCTGAGCTTAGCCCGGGAGGTGCAATTGTCTCTGATTCCCGAGGAAATTCCCGAGATCTCCGACGGAAAACGAACGATCAAATTTTCCAAGCTTTATCAATCGGCCAGGGATCTCGCGGGTGATTTCTTCGAGGTCATTCCGCTGGCGGAGGGCCGGGTGGGGTTCTTGATGTGCGATGTCGCGGGACAGGGTGTTCGTTCGGCATTGATCGTTTCGATGTTAAGGGGACTTATTGAGAAGCAGGCGGAGTCTGCCGGGGATGCGGGAGGATTCCTAACTGGACTCAATGAGGGGCTGGATCATTTGTTGGTGGAGTCAGGGGTGGGGATCAGGGCTTCGGCATTCTATGGTGTCGTGGATTTGGCAAAGGATGAGATTCAGATCTCGGTGGCCGGGCATCCAAATCCGGTGACGGTTTTCTCCGATGGTACGAGGCAGCTCGTACCTCCGGACTTTGCACGCGGGCCGGCACTTGGCGAGAATAGCGGTGAGAAATATCAGGCCGTGGTCGCCCCGCTGAAAGGGGTGCGGAGGATGATTTGCTTTACCGATGGGGTGAGGCGGGCGACGAATGCGATGGGTGAGGAATTCGGAGTAGGGCGAATGCTGGAGGTGATCGAAAGGGGTGGGCCGATGGAGCGAGTGCTGGATCAGCTGGCGAGAAACGTGGTTGAGTTCGCAGGTGGGGATGATTTTAAGGAAGCGGTCTGTTTGCTGGGATGGGAGGTGGTGAAGTGAAGTCACAATATCGGGAGCGTAAGAATCAGGAGAGGCTGGAGCTGGCGTTGAAGGCTTCGAACGAGGGCATTTGGGATTGGGATTTCACGACTGGGGAGATTTATTACTCGAACCGGGTGCTGATGTTTCTGGGTTATGGGTTGATCGGAGCACCGAATATTTTCGCAGAGCCGGAGGACCACGTGCATCCGGATGATCTGAGGGAGTTCGAACGAAAGCTGGACCGGGTGGTGTCGCGGAATGGGCGACTCTTCGCGCTGGAGCCACGTATTCGCACTAATGGTGGTGAGTGGAAGTGGTTCCGCGTGCGTGCGGTGGCCGTGCGGGATCAGGAAGGCACGGTGGTGCGGATGGTGGGCAGTCTGATTGATATTTCGAAGCGGAAGTTCGCGGAGCGTGACCTGGCTGACGAGCGGGGACTCATTGACCTGGTGCTGGATAACGTGCCGGTGAATGTTTACTTTAAGGACAAGGAATCCCGCTTCGTGCGGGCGAACGTGGCGACGGCGGAAAGAATGGGCGCGGGGACGGTGGCGGAACTTATTGGGAAGACGGATCATGAATTTTTCGACCCGGAGCACGCGGATGCAGCACGGGAGAAGGAGTTGGAGATTATGGCCACTGGGGTGGGTCAGGAGGAGAAGCTGGAGCATGAAATCTGGGAAGGGGGAAAGGACTCCTGGGTGCTGGTGACAAATAAGATCTGGCACGGAATGGAAGGGGAGGTTAGGGGGACCTTCGGAGTGACGCATGATGTGACCGAGCTGATGGTGACCCAGGGGAATCTCGTACGGGTGGCCGAACAGCTGCAGCGGGTGAATCAGGATATCAGCGAGGAGCGTCACCTGCTGAGGCTGGTCATCGATAACATCCCGATGTTCGTTTACTTCAAGGATGTGAATTCACGGTTCGTTTTGGTGAACAAGGGAATGTCCGATCTGGTGGGTGTCTCAACGCCGGATGAGGTGGTGGGAATGCATGATCGGGACTTCTTCACGCAGGATCTCTTCGAGGCATCGGGTGGCGATGAGCGACGGATCATGGAGACGGGTCAGCCCGTGATTAAGAAGCTGGAGAAGTTGTCGTGGAAGGATCAGCACGTGACGTGGTGTCTCACCTCGAAATTTCCATGGCGTGGGCCGGAGGGAGATTTGCTGGGAACTTTCGGAGTGAGTGGCGATGTCACGAAGCTGGTGGAGACGCGCAACAAGCTCTCCGAGATCACGGAAGCGCTGGCGAAGCAGAATGAGGCGATGGAGGATGAGTTACGTCTGGCCCGGGAGATCCAGCAGGCGGCGGTGCCGAAGAGTCTGCCGACGGTTTCGCGCGGTGGGATGAAGGCGGACTTTCATCATATCTATGAGCCGGCGAGTGACCTGGCAGGGGACTTCCTGGAAGTGATGCCGCTGGGTGAGCCGGAGGAGGGGAAGGCCGGATTTTTGGTGTGTGATGTGATGGGGCATGGGGTGCGAGCGGCCTTGATTGTTTCCATGCTCCGGGGTCTCATTGAGAAGCAGCGTGATTCGGCGATGGAACCGGGGAAGTTTTTGACGGAGCTCAATGATGGCCTGTCCCATCTGTTGGAGCGAACGGGATTGACGATGTTCTCCACGGCCTTTTACGGAGTGGTGGATCTGGAGGCTGGTGAGGTGAGGTTGTCCTCGGCGGGTCATCCATCGCCACTTTTGAAGATTAATGGAGAGGTTTCCGTATTGAAATTCGATTCTGGGGTTACGGGCCCGGCTCTGGGGATGTTGTCAGGCCTGCCATATGGAGAGCAGATCATCTCATTGGATGGTCTGCAGGGGGTCTGGGCATTTACGGACGGGGTGTTTGAGGTGCAAGGTGCTGATGGGGAAGAGTTCGAGACGGATCGTATGGCAAAAGTCCTGGCACAGGATTTGGGTGGCGCGGAGCTGGTCTCGCAGGTCGTCAAAACAGCGCGTGAGTTTTCGGTGGCAGGGGAGTTTGACGACGATGTCTGTCTTCTTGGGGTGGAATTTTTTGGTGAGGCTTGAGCTTGGGCGGAGCTGTGGTAAACGAGCGCCGCTTTGAACGATAAGGTCGCCATCATTACCTCCGGCGGAGACGCTGCCGGAATGAACCCCGCAGTGAAATCAGCAGCGGAGCATGCCCTTCGTCTTGGAATGAAACCCTATGTGGTGGAGTGGGGCTTGCGGGGCCTCATCGAAGGGTGGATTCATGAGGCCACCCAGGCACGGCTTTCGGGAATCCTGCATCGTGGTGGCACGGTGCTGGGCTCATCCCGCTCGAAGCGATTCTTTGAGCTAAAGCATCGTGAAATCGCACACGCGAATTTGCAGAAAAAAGGAATCAACAAGCTGATCGTGATCGGTGGTGACGGATCCTTCAGTGCTCTCAATCAGTTTTATTCTGACTTCGGCGTGCCCTTCGCGGGGATCCCGGCGACGATTGATAATGACATCCCTGGGACGGATTACTGTCTCGGAGTGGACACTGCGCTGAATATGATCCGCCAGAGTGTGGACAGCATTCGTGATACCGCGTCGTCATTTTCGCGGGCCTTTGTGATCGAGACGATGGGCCGTCATTGTGGCTATCTGGCTATGACGAGCGCCCTCGCGACCGGTGCAGAAATCTGCCTGGTGCCGGAGATCCCCTACGATCTGGATGCAATCGCGGAGCGGATGCGGCGGGAGAAGGAGTTGGGGCGGACCTATCTTTTAGGAGTGGTCGCGGAAGGCACCGGGATGGGCGAGAGCCTGACCCGCTGGATGGGTGATGCTCTGGGGATGGACGCGCGCCTGACGGTGCTGGGACATGTCCAGCGGGGTGGATCTCCCACTGTCTATGACAGGATCATGGCCTTCAAATTCGCCGTCGCAGCGGTGGAAGAATTGGCCAATGGCGGAACGAATCAGGTGATTACATTCAAGGACGGGACTTTTGGGAATTCTTCCATCAGTAAGATCGCGGACACGACCCACCGGGTGGATCAGCATCTCATCCAGCTTTGCGAGGGGCTGAGTCGTTAAGCTTCGACTAGCGGATGATCCCGCGTTCCGAGCCTTCGATGAAGGAGAGGAGTTGGGTGACGAGGGGCTTTTTAGCGAGATCGGGATCGAGGGATTCGATGGCGGCTTTTAAGTTGGCCTCCTTTTTTAGGAAGAGTTTTTTGTAGGCAGTCTTCAGGGAGCGGATGTCTTCTTCTGAGAATCCACGCCGTTGAAGTCCTACGAGATTGATCCCACGGACAGTGGCGGGATTGCCATCTACGATGGTGAAGGGCGGGATGTCCTGGACGATCTTGGTGATTCCACCAGTGATGCAGTGTGCGCCGACGCGGCAGAACTGATGGACGGCGGAAAGACCGGAAATGATGGCATGATCATCTATGGTGACATGACCGGCGAGGGTGCCATTGTTCGAAAGGATGACGTGATTTCCTACGGTGCAATCATGGGCCACATGAGAGTATGCCAGAAAGAGATTATCCGATCCGATAGTGGTGGGGGATCCCCCGACGGTGCCCCGGTGGATGGTGGTATTTTCGCGAAATACATTGCGGTCTCCTACGATCAGAGAAGTTGGTTCACCGGCGTATTTGAGGTCCTGCGACTTGGTGCCGATGGCGGCGAAGGGGAAAAATTCATTGTCCGATCCGATCTCGCTGTGCCCGTGAATGACAACATGGGAATGAAGGTGACAGCGATCTCCCAGGCGCACATTGGCCTCAATCACACAGTAGGGGCCGATCTGGACATTGGTGCCGAGCTCGACATCCGGAGAAATAATCGCGGTGGGATGGATCATCTGATTTCTCAGAGATCTGTAACCGGATCATCAGAGAAAAGCGAGCGCGCTTCGACGCTGGCCTCAGTGAGAATCCATTGTCGGTCGAGATTCAGCCGAAAGCTGGCGAGGTGCGGGTGGGGCCATTGGTCCGGGGCAATCATGGAGAGAATTTTTTTACCACGGATTTCGTAGAGGTGGTAAGTCTCGCCGACGATGGGCTCGAAGTTGATGTCGGCTTCATAGACGAGCTTGTTCCAGTTGAAGTGCTCGATAGTGGCGACGTATTCCTCACGCATTTGGATGAGTTTTTGCTGGAGGTCTCGCTCGACCTGACTGATGCCACGGGACTTAAAGGTGGAGAGGTCGTTTGGAACGATTTTCGGACTCAGAGTGGAGACCGGGTAGGGGAGAAAGGCGCCTTTGTTGACGATGGGAACATTGATCAGCTCGTCCATGATAAGAGCCGAAGGTGCCAGAGATTCACGATGAGGCAACCGATGTTTTCCAGGGACGAAAAAAGCGGACCCCAATGAGGTCCGCTTTGAGAAAACAGAGTTTCTGTCAGATGAAGCGCTCCTTAGAGAGGCAGCTTCAAGTCGACGGTCATGCCCTCGAAGATGCCGTCCTTCTTGGTAGAGAAGAGGCCCTCTTTTCCGCGGCCCTTAACCTGCGGACGTCCGTTTTTGCTGATTTTACCGGCCACAGCCGAGACGTCATTACGAAGGTAGCAATATTGACCACCGAAGGGATTATCATCGAAGGTGGGATTGTCACCACCGGTGATGGCTGGTGAGCAGATAATGGGGAAGATACTTCCCTCGCCATTGACAGTTTCGCCGTCGTTGACAGTGACGTAGGCCCAGATGTTCTCACCTTTACCGAGGCGCTTGTCGGCGGAGCTGAAAACGTCATCACCTTCCACGGCACCTTTAACGCCCTTGGCGAAGAAGATTTTCTCCGTATCGACGGAACCAGCTGCGAGGAGCTGGCCGAGGAGGGCATTGGCACTGTCGCCCTGCATCATTTCGTCACCATCTTCGATGAGGCGCTCACGAGTGAGCTCGGATGGGTAGTCACTATACTGCTCCTGGAAGTCCAGGAGAGCGTTGCCAATTTCCTTGGCGTTTTTCAGAGCCTGACCTTTGGCGGCCGACTTCTTTGCTCTCAAAATCGCCGGCGTCGCGAGTCCTGCGAGGACAGCGATGATGGCGATCACGACAAGGAGCTCCACAAGCGTGAAG
>CALBVA010000197.1 GCA_937969125.1 uncultured Verrucomicrobiales bacterium
CCCGATCAAGTGTTTCCTGAGTATCTCCAAGTGACTCTCGTTCCCTTACTCTCCAACTCTTGACCCTCGCACCGTCTGGAAACTGTTGCCATGTGAGATCAATATGACGCTCTAGGCCATCGGTCAGGAGCAGATTCCAAAAATGCTTTTCAATGCAATTGCCGACCCTGATCTCTCCTTCAACAATCTCAGCTTCGGGGAAGAAAAATTGTATGACGCGCGCAGTTGGATAACATTGTCCCAAGGCTGGATTGCCTTCTTGGCGAACCATTCGGTATGATGTCTTCTCATCCCACGAAATTTCGAGAGCTTCTCGTATTTGGTCGATCTTAGCTTCTATGTGATGTAAATGACGTGATATATTTCTTTTTCGGAAAATATTGCAGTTTGTCTAATTTTAATGTTTTACAGGGCACTAGTTGGTGCGAGAGTTTGCATGGTCATTATCCGCAGCTCGTTTTGTTAAAAAGACTCCGGCGATCATCCAGCAAACTGGGCCGACGATCCACCCGAGAAAAAGACAGGTAGCATTGTCTCCGCTTCCATCGTGTATCACATTATACGGGACCTCCATACCTTCGTCATAAGCGATACCATCACTCATCGTGTATCCGATCTGGCGGGAGACTGAGGAGGCCATAAAGCTTCCGATCCAGCAGCTCAGAATGAGAGCCGTGACTCGCAGACCTCTCGGGTATTTTTGGAGAGCGGGGGGCGAATTGATCAACCATCGTTTGGCGAACCAGACGCCGAGGATCAGAAGGATGAGAAAGGGAAGAGCTATCATGGGAAGACAGGGTCGTGACCGTTAAAGAGCACGTCGCTCATATTGTTGATGAGTATCACGAGTATGAAGGCATAAGCGATGGCTCCAAAGATTTGTTCGATCAAGCTGTGTCGCGCGATCGAGAAAAACACATAGGAGGCAAGACAGGCGAACGGAAGGAGCACGACCAAGGTCGTCAGGGAGGTGTGACCGCAGGCGCACATCGACCCGGAGAACCATAATCCAGAGAGTATTAAAATGAACCAGAGTAGCCCGCCGGAACCGGCGGATTGCTTGGTATCGAGGCGTTTAGGTTTCTCGAAGTCAGCGTCCTTTGGTGCGGGAAGGGCATCGCAGAGCTTGGCCTCACCAAGATGGCGAAAGCGGGCCAGCGTGAGAGCATCAGTACCACAGTAACGGATGGCTTCTACGCATGAGCCGCAGGCGGCTTCGATCATCAGCTCCAATTCTTCGTCTGTTTCTGGCTGTTTTGAGACACGGCAATGATTCGGGCAACCCTCACAGTTGCTGCTGAGATGCTTTTCATCAAAAGTGATATTCGATGGAGCGGTTATCGGAGGAAGATCGCAGGTGATGCAGACATCCTTCATGACATAGAATGGACCAGCAACGCTGTCGTCCTCGCGCTCATAGCGCGGAGGGACCAGAGGGTCGTGTCGATTGCGGGGGCTCATTGTGATCTGCTATGATCGATTTTCAGGATCGGTTTCTGCGTCGGAGAGTGTGAAAGGGGTTTTCTCGTGTGAAGTCATCGATCTCACTAAGACTTTTTGGGTACCGTCTGTTCGGCCCGAAGGCGGCCGAAATGTCGCTCGTAGTGGAGAGTGTAATTTGTGTCGAAGGAGATCGAGGTCACTTTGTCGAGAGCGATATGGGTGGGCTCTTCATCGATCTCCGCAGTCCCTGAAAAATAATTCAAGGTCACAAGGTCGCCGTCGATTCCACGGATGAAACCGATCGAGAATTCACCTTCATCTTCGGTTTCTTCTTCGAAGATCACCACCCGATGAGGTTTGAGATTAATGAGTAGTTCGACAATTCCGCCATTGGGGAATCTCTGTTCAAAATCGACATCAGAGAATGTACCTTCCTCTTCCATCAGCAATTTTTGGAAGACGTTGGTGTCGGTGCTCCGGATATTGGTGATATTGGATCGCCTCAGGAACAACCAACCATCCAGGCGAAAGTCGTATTCGCGCTGCACCATGAGCCAGTCATCGTCGAAATCTACGATGAACCCGTGGAGAGTGTTAGGGTCGATCAATTCTCGGTCGATACTAACGGGTGATTGGGCGTCCCTGAATTTCTTTAAAACAGATGTTGGGATAGATCTCATGGATAGCGGTCGGGGAAGAACCGTGGAGGCGCGGAGGTCGCGCGTTTGCGAGGAAGCTCTAAGGAGGTGATTAAACGTAACCTACCGCAACGCGGTGGGTCAAGGGTTATCGTTGTCGGGTTTTGAACTAAAAGTCTGATTTAAAAATACTTATGTAGATATTTGAGGCTAAAATAAATGAAGATGCTCCTTCTTTGCGAAGCAAACTCCGTGCGGGCGAGCGAGGGGGCTTGTCACGGGGAAATTCATTCTTTCCGCGATTGGTGAAGCAGGCCCGGTTTGAGAGTTAACCGAGGAGGGTGGTGAGATTACCGGATGTCACTTCTAAAGGATCTTTGTGGTGATGGGAAATTGATTTCCGCTTTGCGTGAGGTCGGGCAGCTCTGTAGCGTAGCGGAAGTATGACATTCCTAAAGTATCTCTGCTGTCTGACTCTGAGCGGCACCGCTTTTTCCGCTGCTGAAACACTGGTGAAATCGCCCGATGGTAAAATCGAGGTGGGATTAGACCTGAAGAAGGAAACCGGGGTGCCGACTTGGCGCGCGACGGTGGACGGCGTGCCTGTGCTCAAGCCCTCCGCAATCAGGCTCTTCGCTGGTGACAAAGCCACCAAGCCCCTGAAATTCGAAAGTGGTCAGGTAAAGATCACGGAGTTCAAGGAGGACTGGAAGCCGACGTGGGGACAATTTTCCACCGTGACCGATCATCATCACCAGGCGACTTGGACTCTGACGTCGGCAGGGACGCCGCAGACTACCGTGACGGTGCGGGTCTCGAACGAAGGCTTCGCGATGCGCTATGAGATGGCACCGAGTGGGACCAAGGTGGGGGATCGGACGATGTTGGATTTCTCCGGTGATTACACAATGTGGGCGGCCAATGGAGAACGCCCGAACCATGGCCCGGTGAAGCTGAGCAAGTGGAATGGGAAGAGGAGACTGCAAGCTCCGCTCACGCTGAAGGTCTCCGACAAGCTCTTCCTGGGAGTCATTGAAGCGGGAATCTATCACCAGCATCCTTTTAAGGTGCATCGTGTCGAGGGCACGAAGTATGAGACGCGATCCGATCAGAGTGCTTGGGGAGACAAGTCGGTGCAGTCATCCTGGCGGACGATTTTGGTCGGGCGTGATGCGGGTGACCTGATGGTGAATCAGATGATTTTCAATCTGAACCCGAAGTCGAAAATTGCGGATACTTCTTGGATCAAGCCGGGCTACACTCTCTGGGACTGGCGTTCATGGGGCGCAAAGGCGCCGGATGGTTTCGAATACGGGCTGGATATGGCTTCGTGGCGTCGCTTCATCGATTTCGCGGCAAAGCACGATAATGTCCGTTACCTTATGCTGGATGCAAACTGGTATGGGCCAGAGTTCCTTGCGGCATCCAACCCGATGAAGAGCCGCGACCATGTTTTGGAACAGCTCGAGGGCGGAGAGATTGTCCGCAAGGAAGCCCCGAAGGACTGGAAGGATCCTATTGATGTGCCCGCTATCATCAAGTATGGCAAGGAGCGCGGCGTGGGTATCATTCTCTACATTAATGAGAAGGCCCGTGTGAAGTACGACTTCGATAAGACTTTAGAAACTTACGCGAAGTGGGGTGCCGCTGGCATCAAGTATGGCTTCATGACCATCCGTGGTGATGCGAAGGTGCAGGAGACCCGCCGCATCGTGGAGGCCTGCGCAAAGCACAAGCTTCTCTGCGACTTCCATGACGGCCCGATTCCCGGATCGGGAGACGAACGGACCTGGCCGAACTACATCACCCGCGAGTTCTGTCACGCCCAGTCGGACGCGAAACGCGCCTTCACTCCGGGTCACTTCGTCACCACCATTTTTAACAATGGGATGACTGGTTCGCTGGACATGGCGAACGGTCTTTATGCGATCAAGGATGCCGAGAAGGTCCGTCCGCGCATCTTCCAGAAAGTCAATACCACCGTCGTCGGAGAAACGGCCCGCACCCTCATCAGCTACGCAGCGCTCGCGATCCTTCCGGACATTCCGGAGGCTTATGAGGCCAAGGCGGACCTCTTCAAGTTCATCGAGACCATGCCGATGACTTGGGACGAGACCCTCGTGCAGAACGCCGAGATTGGAAAGCGTGTCACTGTCGCCCGGCGCTCCGGTGAGACCTGGTGGATCGGTTCCGCAACCGATGAAAAGGCCCGCGAGATGGAGATCGATTTCAGTTTCCTTCCTGCCGGGACTGAGTGGAAGGCCACCATCTACGAGGATGCCGCAGATACCCACTTCAAGACGAATCCCGAGACTTACAAAGTCCGCCAGGCCACGGTGAAAGCTGGTGACAAGCTGAAGGTGAAGCTCGCCCCGGGTGGTGGTCATTGCCTGATGCTGAAGAAGTAATCAATCCCGTCACATGGACCTAAAGCAACTCCGCTACTTTAAGGAAGTCGTTGCGGCTGGGTCCATGAGTGGCGCGGCGCGAAAGTGCGGAGTCAGCCAGCCTGCGATTTCGCAGACCATGGCGGAGCTGGAGTCGCAGCTGGGTGAGCAACTCGTCACCCGCGGGCGGCTCGGAGTCGTGACCACGGATGCGGGGCGGCTTCTTCTCCGTCATGCCGAGCGGATCTTGATGGAGGAGGACAATCTCCTCCGCCAATTCGCGGCTCGCGGCGAGATGCAATCTGGGACCATCAACTTCGGCGTCATTCCTACGCTCGCTCCCTATCTTCTCCCGCTGCTCCTCTCGGAATTCCATGCCCAGCATCCCGGCATCACCATTGAGGTCAGCGAAAATCGCACCCCGGATCTGATCCGCCGGATCTCCGAGGGTGGTATGGAGTTCGCGATCTTGAGTGATGTCACTCCTGATGATCAGCGCCGCTTCGCATTACAGACGAAGCTTCTTTTCACTGAGCCACTCCTGCTCGCCGCTCCGCGTCAGCACCCTTTGGCGTTGCAGGATCAGGATCCCAATCCCTCCGATCTTGACGCGGCGGAGCTCATTCATCTCTCAGACGGTCATTGCCTTCGTGATCAGACCTTACAGGTCTGTCAGGTCGATCACGGAGACCGCCGCCTCCAGTGTGATCAGCTGGAGACCGCCCTAGCGATGGTCGAGGCGCGTCTGGGAGTCGCGGTCGTGCCCAAGCTCGCGGTCAGGGATCAGGCCCGCACCGGGGTCACCGTGCGGCCTTTTGCCAATCCCGCTCCATCCCGAAAGGTCTATCTTTTAAAACGTAAGAGTTCGAAGCTCTCCAAGCCCGCTGAGAAGCTAGTGAAACTCTTAGGTGGAGATCTCTTTGCTTAACGCGACTTCCCTGCGAGAAAGCTGGTGATCAATTCTTCCAGGGTCTGCCCGGTCAATTTTTTCCAGTTCTCCTCCCGGTAGCGACCGGCCACGCAGTCCTGCGACATCAGGGTGAAGGCGTGAGTAAATTGCCCCTCCATCCAGCTGAGAAATTCTGCTGCAGCCGGTTCCCCGGTGAGAATCGCTTCCCGCACCGGAGGTTCCGCTGCCTTCTGTAGCGCGAAGTTGGAAGCCGGTGCGAACTTCTTTCTGAGGAAAGAAATCATGCCCTTCTGATACCAGTCCGGGGTGCCAGGTCCGTAGTTGGCCATGGCTTTGGCCATCTGTGTCACTGCCCGATCCGCAGCATTGCCAGCGGTGAGATTGGGATCCTGCTCCAGCGTGATCTCAAAGTCCTTGTTCACTCCGGGATTCTTCTGCACACCCAGCGTATTCGCCATGCGGATCCACGTGCCAAAGAAGGTCCTCCTCATCGCGCCCACCTCGGCCCGCGCACCGGGTGCCTTGCTGAAGTCAGCGCGGAAGGTCAGCGGGATTTCGACAGTCTCGTCATCGTCCTTGATGGAGAAAGTCAGCGTCTCTTCATGTATCGGCATGAGCAGTGATTCCGAAAGTCGCACCTCGTGGATGACCAGAGGTTCCTCTTGTGCCCCGGTCACACGGCATCTCACAAAACGTGTTCCTGGCTTTAAGGTTGTTGTCGCCAGCCCACCGAAGAATTCCACCACTGCGTCCCAATCCTTCCCATCTCCGGAAGTTTCCAGCACCCCATTTTGCAGCACCGTGGAGTCAGTATCGCCCTGTCGCCCCGTCGCGATTTCAAGGTCGCCGGTGATCACCCATGGGAACTCCAAGGTGAGATGATCGCCTTTCTTTAATCCCTCCTCTGTCCAGAAAAAGGTCTCCTTTCGTCCATCGAAAACGAGTTCCGGCCAGTGGTTTTCCCGCCCTTTGATTGACGAGGTCACCGTCACTCCGCCCAGCGTAATGGCTTGTGGAACTTCGTAAAAATCGGCACTGGACAGACCCAGAATCCGGTAGCGTGTCACCATCTTTTCTGCGCGGATACGAAAGTCTTCGTATTTCCGTTTCTCTTTAGGCAGCCAGGCCGCCTCGGCGAAGGCTCCGATCCGTGGTAGGAGCATGTATTCCAGCTTGGCATATTCTGTGATCAGTGGCGTTTCCACGCGGGCTTCCGCTCCGGGCTTACCTTGAAAAATCTTTCTAGCCGTCAGCAGCCCGGTCTTCGCCCTCCGCCGCGGGTCGAGCAGCAATTCCGCCTCCTCGGGCGCTCCGTAAACCGAGAGATCCACGGCTTCGATCTTACTGCCATCAATGATCTTTCGCTTCTGCGGAACCAAAAGACGGCGGAGATGAACCGCCTCCATCTGCTTTGCTGGAAGAGCATTTAGCCGAATGACATCTGAGGGAAAGATCTCTGCGATCTCCTCCAGCAAAGGCTTGAGGAAGTTTCTTGTCTTCTGTCCCGGTTTTAATCCGACCTTGGATTCCTCCCAAGTGGTCTGCACCTTCACTCCGGGCTCACCCAGTTCCGGATAAGCGGCGACCATGGCCGAGGCTCCATGAAAAAAGGAAAACGCCGGAACCAGTTTTACCTGTCGGGAGGTGGCGTAGGCCGCCAGATCCTTTAGGTTTTCTTGGGTGTAATATCCCCCGTATTCCTGTCCATCGCTGCTCGTCGGATCTCCCGGGAGCGGAGTGGATGCCCGCTGACTCCCGATCTCATGCAGCTTTGGATACACCTGACTCTCCATTCGCCAGCCCTGGTCGTTGTTCAGCAGGAGGTGGAATTCATTGAGCTTATGCAGAGCCAGCAGATCGACCAATTTCTTCAAATCCTCGGTAGGAAAAAGATGGGAGGCTACATCCAGAAAGAAGACCCGCCGCTCCTGCTCTGGCCAATCCGTTACCACCTGGCAGGGGACGGCGGTGTAGCCTTGCGGTTTTTTCCTGACGGGGAGTAATTGCACCAGCGTCTGCACGCCGTTCATAACGCCGGCGGGGTCTGCTCCGGTGACCGTGATCTGCTCGCTGGTGATTTCCAGACGATAGCCCTGGGGTTTCAGTTTCGTGGCCTCTGCTCCTTCGGCGGTCAGCAGCTTGATGGCCCGCTTGATGCCCATCCGCCTCACTCGCTCCAGATCCTTCACCTGGTGCGCGAAGCCGGTGGCTTTTTGAAGTCCCGCCACCAGAGCGGCCGCCGCACCGAGGTTCTCCTTTCCCGCCGCGACCGAGGTCCGGCCGTCGAGATGAATCATGCCCCCGCTCACCTTCACCTCGCGGGGCAGGGGGATCAAGGCCGCCTTGATTGGTGAAATTACGGCACTCATTGAAATGATCAGCAGTAGAAGGGCTTTCATGGCTGAAACCATGCCGCGCTCTTTTCTTCGGCGCAAGGCGACATCAGGAAAGACATTGGCGTCGCGTTGCGTATCATCTCCGATACTCCATGAAATACGCCCTCATCTCTTTCCTTCTCACTCTGCTTCCTGCGGTCGCTGAGCTGAATCTCCCCTTCTTTTTCACGGATGGCATGGTGCTCCAGCAGGAAAAAGGTGCCCGAATTTGGGGGTGGTCCAGCCCAAATGCCGAAGTCAAAGCCACCTTCGGCGGGAAGACCGCCTCTACCAAGTGTGATCCACAAGGTGCCTGGAAACTCCAGCTCGACGGCCTGAAAGCCAGCTCCGAGGGTCGGGAACTCATAATCGAGGCACCCGGCCACCGGAAGGTCATTAAGGATGTCCTTGTCGGCGAAGTTTGGATTGCCTCCGGCCAATCGAACATGGAGTGGCGCATGTCCGGAGCGGACGGCGGTAATGAAGAGGACCAGGTCGCTAATGACTCCCTTCTCCGCGTCTTTGAGCTGAACAATGAGGCGAAGGCCTCTCCTCAGAATAACTGCTGGGGAAAGTGGCGTGCCACCAAACCGGGACACACCAAATCCTTCACGGCGGTGGGATACTTCTTCGCCAAAAAAATTCGCCAGGAACTCAATGTCCCTGTGGGTATCATCGAGTGCGCCTGGGGTGGTAAGCCTGTCCAGGCCTTCGTTAGCCGGGATGGCCTCGCAAAGACGCCGGCCGGATTGAAGCTGGTGAAGTGGCAGGAAGGAGTGATCTCCAGATACGATCCCAAGAAGGCCGAAGAGGACTACCAAAGGCGCCTTGCCAAATATCAAGCTGATCTCGCGGCCTGGAATAAGACCAAGAAGGGCAAAAAGCCCCGCGGCTTTGGCAAGCCCCAGCACCCCGCCACTAATCCTCGCCATCCCTGTACCATCTATAATGGCATGATCGCTCCGCTCACCGGCTATGGTGCACGGGGAGTAATTTGGTATCAGGGTGAGTCAAATGCCAATAAGCAGACCAGTTCCGACTATGAAGAACTCCTTGGCAGCCTCGTCGCTGATTGGCGTACTCGCTGGGGGCAGGACCTTTCCTTCTATTGGGTACAGCTCGCGAATTTTAAGAAACCGACCACTGCTCCGGGAGCCAATGATCCCTGGACCGTGGTGCAGGATGAGATGCGCCGAGCCTTGAAGACCATCCCGAACAGCGGCATGGCGGTCATTAATGATGTCGGTGATGCCAAGGATATCCATCCTCGGAATAAGCGCGCGGTCGGAGAGCGGCTCGCCCGCCTGGCCCTTGCAAAAAACTATGGAAAAAAGGACCTCGTCTTTTCCGGCCCACTCTACGCCGGCCATGAGATCAAGGAAGGAAAGGTCCATCTCAATTTTGAATTCAATGACGGCCTGAAGTCGCGCGACGGAAAGCCGCTTCAGCGCTTTGAAATTGCTGGAGAAGATGGCAAGTGGCACTGGGCCACTGCCGAAATTAAAGAAGGCCGGGTCATTCTCTCGAATAAGCAAATTAAAAATCCTATGAAGGCCCGATATGCCTGGGCTGCCAACCCGCTGGGAGCCAATTTGGTAAATGGCGAAGGCCTGCCAGCCTCCTGCTTCACGACCGAGTAGGGGCGTCGAATTGGATTGTCCGAATATTGACCGTTTATTTGTTTCATCGGTGACCTCCGTAAGGGGGTCGCCGGTTTTAGTTCACCACCCAAGCCGTTAGCGCAGAATGGGATCGAGCACCGCCCTGAGCTCCTCCACCAATTCCGGAGCCATGAATCGATAGCGGTCCTCCACCTCTAGCACCTCCACCTTCTTGTGGCGCATTGCCTCGCGGAAGTCCGCCATCAACCGTTCACGGTGCTTCCACTCCATCACCACCACGAGATCGGCCCACTGGAGGTCTTTCAATGAGACCCGCCGCCGGGCCTTCGCACCCGTCCCGGCGGACCGGCAGTTCAGGTGGGGTTCGTTCTTGTAAATCTCCTCTGCCGTGGGACTACGCCATTGGTTCATCGAGCAGATGAAGAGGATGTTTTCAGTGGGAGACACGAGCTCGACTTGAGGGACTCACTTCCCGTCTGTAAAGTTCGAAGCGCAGATGCTTCACCACCGCGTCTACACTTTCATCCAGGGTGGAGGTCCCCGCAGTCAGGCCGATCGTACCAATCCCGCGCAGCCACTCCTCGCGAATCTCCTCCGGTGACTCGATGTGGCGCGCCGGGCAACCGAGGGCCACGGCCGTCTTCGCCAGCTGCGCGGTGTTATTGGAATTTTTCCCGCCAATTGCGAACACCAGGTCCGAGGCCTGGCAGAGCTTTTCGAGCGAAGTTTGACGGTCTTTCGTCGGGTGACAGACGGTATCGTGGAAGACCACCTCCACCTCCGGCCGTTGTCGGCGGAGCTCATTGATCAGCAAGCGCACTTTCGCGATGGGCTGGGTGGTCTGAGAGATGACGCCCAATTTTTTCACCGAGGGGATGCTTGAAAAATCCTCCGGCGAGAGGACGACGCGGGCACCGGGAAAGTCACCCTGTAGGCCGCGCACTTCCACATGGCCTTCCTTGCCAATGATCACCGGGAAGTATCCTTGTGACACGAGGCGAGCGAGCTTTGTGTGCGCTACCTTTACCAGCGGGCAGGTGGTGTCGGTGATTTGATAGCCGGCCTCCCGCCAGCGTTTCCGGTCTCGATCAGCAGCCCCGTGCGCGGTGATGATGACATGCCGAGTGGGCGCGTCCGTAGCTTCGAGCTTACCGGTCGTGGCACCCTGTGCGGTCAGCCGAGACTTTACGGTGAGATTGTGAGCGAGCTGTCCGAGAATGGTGGCGGGCTTCTTCGCGAGGAGTTGCTCGGTCGTCTCGATGGCCTGGCGCACTCCAAAGCACATGCCGGAGTGTTCAGCGATTAAGATGCGGAATTGGGAGGTCTGGATGGTCTTCATTTCGCCGTTCATCATGCCTCGCGATTGTGCAGAGATGATGAAGTGGGCGGGAAGATTCCGTGAATTCAGGCGTTTTGCTTCTTTCCGATGAAGGCCGTGAGCTTTCCGAGGGTGGAGAAATTTTCCCGGTTCAGATCATCAGGCCCCAGGGAAATCGCGAACTCCTGCTCTAGAAGAAGGATGAGCTGCATCAGCGCCATCGAGTCCAGACCCTCGGCGTGGAGATCACTCTCCTTCGTTACGGTGTCATCCAGCGGGAAGAGTTGTTCATTGATGAGAGCGCGGAGAGCGTCGACAGAGGCAGTCATGGGACGGCGGTATTCAAGGAGCTGCCCCGGAATTTTGGGAGACTTTTCTCCGGCTTGGTTTCGATTTTCGGATCTTTTTTTGCGAAAGTTGGGAGCAATTCATCTCTGCTCCAGAGATGCGTACAAAAAAAATCTGTCTATCCGAGGGGATAGACCGATGAAGGGAAGGTGATGAATTATTGAACTTCGATTCGGAAAAACAGTTTTTCAAAAGTTTGGCCCAAATCGAGGGTCAAAGTTTCGGTTGTGGATGCTCCTTGAGTTTCGACGGTATCTTGGATGTCGTTCCACTCTTCAGCCGCGAGGTCTGTGGTGGCGACAATTCTGTAGGTCGTGTTCGCTTGAGAGTCCCAAGTTAGGCTAATTTCTTGAGTGGAAGGATTGTAGCTAAAGTTGGTGATGGCGAGGTCGCTGGCTGTAACTTTTCCAAAGCTAGAAGCCACTGGGACGGTGGAGGGCTGGACGTCGGCGTCGGAGATGTAAAAATCATCAAAGGCGAGTGCTTGAGGACCGAGGTTGGTAGCAGCGGTCGTGACGAGGAAGGCGGTGTCGATGATGGGACGAGGAAAGCCGAGAAGGACGACTTCCTGAGGTTCGCGGTCTGATGAAAAGTCAGCGAAGACGGTTTGCCGAGCTCCCCCAGTCGGGGCGACATGCACTGTAAATGTGTCAGTCATATCGAGGGGCACATTCTCAACGTCGATCCAGACATCGTATGAAGTGCCTGG
>CALBVA010000198.1 GCA_937969125.1 uncultured Verrucomicrobiales bacterium
ACCACCGGTGATGGGGACAATATTGTGACCACTTGGACCGATCAATCAATAAACGGCTTCGTGGCCACGGCTGGCGGCACTGGAGTGACCCGGGGAGATTATCTCAACGGCACCTCTACCTTAAACTTCAACGGAAGCACACCGCTGATTCTGGATCGCAATCTCGTCATCCCCGTCGGAGCGAGTGGCGAGGGCAGCGCTTTCGTGGTGGCCAAGACCACGGATGCAAGCGGCGGCGACACCTTGATGTCCTTACAAGGGGCCAACCGACAGTTCTTCCGTCAGAACAATGCCGAGGTCCGCTTCTTCAAGGGATCCGCCCCGGATGCGATCCTCGTCGACTCGGTCACCGAAGACCGAATCCGCTTTGTGGAACTCGGTCAGAACGTTACCACCTACAGGGTCAACGGAGTTGATGGCGTGATCAATAATGACGGCAATCTCGGCAATAACGACTTCGAGCTGAATACAATCGGTGGAGGCGGCGGATGCTGCGGAAACTGGACCGGTGACATCGCCGAAATCATCATCTACGACCGCGTGCTTACGGACGAGGAGGAAGCTTCCGTCGGGGCCTATCTGGCGGCCAAATACGGCATCACGACAGAGTATGTCGATTTGAATACCGGCCGACCTCTGATCACCGCGTTTGATCGTGATATTGTTACTGGAGACATTGAAATCACCTGGGAATCTCGTCCAGGCCAGACGTTCAAGGTGGAACTTTCCACCAATCTCCGGGAGGATATCGACGACGTCGAGGGCATCGAATGGGCAGAGCTTGACGAAGCCTTCCCCACAGGCGGAGCTGATAACAGCGGCACAACGACCTTCACCTATCTGGGTGGAGGACCCGGCGGACTGCCGAACTCGCTGACCGAAGCGCGGCTCTTTTTCAGAGTGATCCGCAACTAAAGGTACAATTGCCCCTAGCCTTTCAAACCCGCCTCTCTTTTGGGAGGCGGGTTTTTTATGGGACTTCTGGGAATGCTAGTGGGCAAGCAAAGACGCCTCATTCCGCTACGGACGATGATATCCGGACCTTCCCTACCAATACCGACATCGACGGTGATTCTGAAATCTCAGTTCTGGGCGGAAAGCAACCCTACTTCATCTCGAATTCCTGGTTGGGAGACATTGATAGCTTCTTCATCTTTGACGTCCTTCTGGATGCTGGCGAGCTGCGAACGATCCGGGATGGCGGTAAAAACCGAGCTTCTGAACCGGAGTGACTGACAAGGGTCCGGTTTTGGTGATAATGCCTTTCCCGGCACCAAGCCAACGAGTGCCAGTGAATAGACTTTGATCGTCGCCATGTCTGAGGGATCGGTGAGCCGGGTCACAGTCTATACCGATACGAACGCCGTCACTACTAGCGACAATCGTGCCTCAAATTCAGCGCAGTCGCCACACATGAAGCTCTCGATACTTCTCCCCTGACCTCCGGCGGGTAGCGACACCTCCGAGTGCTTGTGATTCGTCGGCCTTAAAGTTTCTTTAAAAAGTCGGGAATAGTTTTCCAGAGTTGTTCGTCGCTGGGGTAACTTCCTATGAAGACAACAAAAACTACCTCACTCATCCTCGCCGGAGCGCTCGCCGCTGCCGGTTCCGCCCAAGCGGCCACCTCGATCCGGGTGACCTTCGAGGCCACCGGTTCCGTCGGCTTTGCCCCCGGCATCGCAGGCTTTTCCGACGGCTCCTTCGATATCTTCAATCCTGGCGAACGTGCTTCGATGGCTCTCGAAACCCTTGCTGAAACCGGTGCCCCCGACGGCTTTTCTCCTCCCAGCGGCGGTCCCGTCTTCGGACCCGGAATTGGCCCGGGTTCTCCTCCAATCTTCGCCCCCGGAGCCAGTGCCTCCGCCACCTTCAGCGTCGCTGATGGCGACGGGATGTTCGTCTTCGCATCAATGATCCTGCCTTCGAACGATTGGTTCGTTGGCAATGGCACCGCCTTCGATGTCTCCTCACTTCTCGGTGGAAACATCGGTGACAACCTCTCTTTCGATTTTGGCACCATTTGGGATGCCGGGACTGAGCTAGAAGACTTCGCTTCATCTCCCGGAAACGGACTCATTGGTGTCACCACCATGGGCTCCGGCGATGCTGATGTCGGCACCGACCAGGATGGAGGAGTCGTCGGAGTCGTCGACACCGACAACCCTTTCTCCCTCTTTGATAATGCCAGTGCCGGTTTCAACCCCAGCGCCTTCAATATCCAAGGTCAAAACATCGGTCGCGTAACCCTCGAGGTCGTGCCCGAGCCCTCCACAGGACTTCTAGCCGGACTCGGACTGCTTCTCGGTCTCCGTCACCGTCGCCGCTAGTCCATTAGGACCTTTTTACCCTAGGTTTGATCCCATCGGCGTGGAGCAATCAGCGCCGGTGGGATTCCCTACTCTCATTTTTCAGGGAATAAAGAATTCCCCGTTCACTCTGACTGGGACTCTCTTGTCCCAAACCTGCTCCAATTTCGAAGAAATCGTCGCCAGCTGCTACGATGATGTTTTCCGTTTTGCTCTCAGTCTAACCGGCCAGGAGTGTGATGCCGTGGACCTGACCCAGAATGCCTTTCTGAAACTCGTGCGAAAGGGCGGAAGAATCAAGGAAGCCACAAAGGCCAGAAGCTGGCTCTTTTCAGTTCTCAGGAACGAGCTGATCGACTTGAAAAGAAAAAGCCTGCGATTCCCTTCACAGGAACTGGACCCCAACCACCAATCCGATCAGCCCATTCCAGGAACACATTGCGATGGTCGGAGTGCCATAAAGGTTTTAGCATCATTGCCCGAACCCTATCGCGAAACTCTGGCCCTCTATTATCTCCAAGGCCACACCTATCACGAAATTTCCTCACTCCTTGACGTTCCCGTGGGAACAATCATGTCTCGCCTCTCCCGCGGAAAAGCACAACTCCGCGCGATTTTTCAACCTCCACTCCGCCCCCCCCTTCAAGCTTCCAAAGCATCCCCTTGCCATGGATAAAGATCAAATCAGGCAGACACTTTCCGGCTATCGTCCCGACCTCTACCAGGATGACGATCCGGTAATCTCAGCAAGTCTGGAAGCTGCAAAGGCCGATACGGATCTTAACGCATGGCTGGAGAGCGAAATCGCTTTCGACCGCGAATTTTCTCTAGCCCTTTCGTCAGTCAAACCTCCTCGCGAAGCCAAAGAAAAACTGTTACGCCTGCATGCGAATGCCGATGATCAGCCCCCTTCCATCCTCGCCGGCCCGACCACACCCAAGCGCTCGCCCATCTACAAATTTGGAGCAATTGCCGCCCTCCTTATCTTCTCCGCCATTCTTACCGGGAAATACTTCCTCTTTCCTGCTCCCGTAGAATTCACCGCTCACAGCTCGCCTACTGAAGAGACCTTTCGTGAACAGATGGCTTGGTTTGCAAGTCAGCGCTTCGTGCTCGATAAACGCTTCGACACTAATTCCGCCTCAGCCAATTGGCTCCGTGATAATCACTTTCCTGCTCCACAGAGCATCCCCGGTAAGCTGGTCAGATTTCAAGGAATGGGCTGCAAGAAAATCGACTGGCAGGGTCAAAAAGTCGGCCTGATTTGCTTCAAAAACGAAGACAACGAAATCGTCCATCTGTTCATTGTAGATCGCGCTGCGATTTCGCACGATCCTGATGCCGCAAGAGCCTATGATGAGGCCTTCGTCTTCCATGATCGAGAGACCAAAGGCTGGAAGGATGACAACCGCCTTTACCTCCTCGTAGGGTCCGAGCCGGGAGTGCTCGTTTCGGGATTGATGTGAGAACCGCCTTGGCCGCAGAGCTCTCTCACACGCAGCGACTCACAAAGACCTGTGGCAGAAAATCGGGTTCACTCAGAACCTCCGGTTCATCATTAAAAGCGAGGTGGGACATCGTGACTTTCCCCGCCTGAATCTCATCTGCCGCCTTCGCCAGAAAATCAGCCAGGAGACGAAGCGATCGCGCGTCACCAGCCACCGTCAGAGCTTCCAGTTGCTCGGCACTTCCCAATTGCCGACCGTCGCTTGCAAAGAATCTCAAAGGCATTTCAAAACAATGACCCGCTCCCCCATTCTTGACAATCCTGACAATCCGGAGGGGCGTAGCATCCTCAGTTTGGGAAATGCCTGGGAATAATCCCCCTTACCATGAATCGCGCTCATTCCTCATGGTCTGAAATCTGCATCCCTAACGGAGAACAACTATGCCCGCAGTCCTCGACAAAATCCTGAAGCAGAAATCCGGTCCACTGACCTCGGAGCTTCTTCTGCGGCCAAATGACTTTGGACTGGGGAAACTGCCCCGGAACTTGGAGACTGATGGAACGACAACTTCAGTTTGTGGATTCTGCTCCACGGGCTGCCAGCTGAAGCTGCACCTACATCAGGGCGAGGCAATCGGGCTCACGCCTTCGACGGACTATCCGGTGAATCTCGGGATGGCTTGCCCAAAGGGCTGGGAAGCTCTCTCGGTTCTCGATTCCAAGGAACGGGCGACCGCTCCTCTGCTAAAGGAATTTGCCAATGAACCCGCTAGGGAGATCACATGGGATCTCGCGGCGAAGATCTTCTCCGACAAATTCAAGAAAGTGCAGGCGACCTACGGGAAGGAGTCGGTGGCCTTCATTTCGACAGGTCAGATCACGACCGAGGAGATGGCTTTTCTGGGCTCGTTTGCGAAGTTCGGTATGGGAGTCAAACACGGCGACGGCAACACACGGCAGTGCATGGCAACCTCGGTGGTGGCCTACAAGCAGGCCTTCGGATTCGATGCCCCACCCTACACCTACGCCGATTTTGAAGAGTCCGATGTCGTGGTTTTGCTCGGGTCAAATCTCGCGATTGCCCATCCGATCCTCTACCAGCGGCTCGCCCGCAATAAGCGGAATCCCGACATTGTTGTCATTGATCCACGTGCCACTGAGACTGCACAAATCGCGACGCAGCATCTCGCGTTAAAGCCAAAGGGAGATCTCTATCTTCTCTACGCTCTGGCACACTGCATCATCCGCGATGACCGAGTGAGTCACGATTTTCTCAAAGCCCACACCGAAGGTTTCGAGGACTTTGCAGAGTTCGTGAAAGACTACTCACCGGAGGCCACTTTCGAGAAAACCGGGATCTCGGCGAGTGTCGTCGAGAAACTGGCCAAGCTTATCTCTGACCCTACGAAGCGCGTCTCGATGTGGTGGACGATGGGGATCAATCAATCCCACGAAGGGGTCCGCACCGCGCAGGCCATCATCAACCTCTGCCTGATGACGGAGAATATCGGCAAACCCGGCACGGGCCCGAATTCCATCACCGGTCAATGTAATGCGATGGGGTCACGCTTGTTCTCCAACACCACCAGCTTGCTCGGCGGGCATGATTTCGCAAATCCGAAACACCGCGCCAAGGTTTCGCGCATTCTCGAGATTCCAGAAGAGAACATCCCGACCGAACCGAGCTGGGCTTACGATCAAATCATCGATGGGATTGAAGCTGGGAAGATTAAAGGCCTCTGGGTCATCGCAACCAATCCTGCCCACAGCTGGATCAATCAGGCCAAGTTTCACAAAGTACGAAAGAAGCTAGACTTCCTCGTGGTGCAGGACATGTATCACACCACCGAGACCGCACAGACCGCCGACCTGCTCCTTCCAGCTGCCGCTTGGGGCGAGAAAAGCGGAACATTCATCAATAGCGAGCGCCGTATCGGCACGCTAAAGCAAGTTCGCCATGCGCCCGGTCAAGCACTGAGCGATTTTCGAATCTTCCAGCTGCTGGCAAATGCCTGGGGCTGTGGAGAGATGTTTGAAAAGTGGTCCTCTGCCCCCGCCGCCTTCGAACTCCTCCAACAACTCAGCAAAGGCCAACCCTGTGACATTACCGGGATCAAAGGCTATCAGCATCTTGATGAAGCGGGTGGAATTCAGTGGCCTCTTGCTGAGAATTCGAAGTTTCAAGCTTCAAGTGTTTTGACTGAGTCTTTGGAACCTCGAACTGAACACTTGAAACTTCCAACAT
The DNA here is from genome assembly GCA_937969125.1 of uncultured Verrucomicrobiales bacterium. Lineage (GTDB taxonomy): Bacteria > Verrucomicrobiota > Verrucomicrobiia > Verrucomicrobiales > Akkermansiaceae > SW10. Next base: position 5,999 of record CALBVA010000198.1, read on the forward strand.
CTAAAGAGCGTCGCCTTTTTGAAGATGGGAAGTTTTTCACCCCAAGCGGCTGCGCTAAGTTTCTCTTTGATCCTCCGACGGCACTGCCCGAGCCAACTTGTGAAGACTACCCCTTCACCCTGCTCACTGGTCGCGGGACCTCGGCCCAGTGGCACACCCAATCTCGCACGAACAAAAGTGCCGTTCTTAAAAAACTCTACCCCAGCGAGCTCTTCCTCGACCTCCACCCAAAGGACGCCGCAAAACTCGGCATCGCCGACCAGCAGGAGATCGAGATTTCCTCAAAACGAGCGACCATCTCGGCCAAGGCTCACCTCACCACCAATGTGAACCCTGGAGATGTCTTCCTCCCCATGCATGAAGGCAGCATCAACAAGCTTACCTTCCCGAGCTTCGACCCCCATTCACGTCAACCGAGCTACAAGGCCTGCGCGGTGACGGTGAGTGCTGTTTGACAATTAAAGCCCGAGATCCGAAAGCGACGGGTAGTCATCGGGACGGATACCGGCGGGCCAGTGGAAAAGGCGCTCTTCTTCGGTAATTTGGAGGTCATTGATACTGGCGTAACGACTGGCCATGAGACCATGTTCATCGAACTCCCAATTCTCGTTCCCGTAGGATCGGAACCAGTTTCCTGCTTCGTCGTGCCATTCGTAAGCAAAGCGCACCGCGATACGATTTTCGGTGAAGGCCCAGAGTTCCTTGATGAGCCGGTATTCATTTTCGGTCGCCCACTTTTTGGTGAGAAATTCCACGATCTCAGCGCGCCCTGTTAGAAATTCGGAACGATTCCGCCAACAACTATCGGCGGTGTAGGCTAGGGAAACCTTCTCAGGATTTTTGCCATTCCAACCGTTCTCCGCCATACGAACTTTTTGCGCGGCGGTCTCGTGATCAAATGGCGGGAAAGGTGGCCTTACGGTGTCGGTATTCATTTTCATGTTGGATTTAAAAATCAGCCAAGGAGATTTCGAGCGACAGCTTTGGTCATTCCGATGAAGAGAAATTCAGGAAAGCTGAGGGTAGCATTGGCTCGATGAAGAATCGTCCATCTCCTCGTGAGAGGTTTCTTTCCGAGCTGAAAGGCGTGGAGGGTGCCATGTGCCACCTCCTCGCGAGTGATCCAGCGGGGAACGATTCCGGTGCCAATATTCAGAGAGACGAGCTGCTTGATCGCTTCTTCGTTATTGAGCTCGATGAAGGGATCAAGAGGGATGCGCATCTCCCGATAAAAGGAATCGATGAGATCATAAGTGTGGGATTGCACCGCTGGGACGATGAGCTGTTGATCGCCGAGACTTTTGAGATCGGCGGCTCCGCTCCGCGCCCACTGGTGGGAGGGGTGGACAATGTGAACCAGTTCATCATCCCCGAGCTCGATCTGGACGAAGTTCCGATACTCTCGCTGCACGGGAGCGATCACAATGTCGAGCTGCCGCTCATTCATCTCCTTCAGCAGGTGGTCGGTGTCACCGATTTCTAGCTTAAGGGCCACATTGGGAAAGCTCTCCCGAAACTCTCGCACGATGCCTGGGAAGAGGTGGCGGCACCCGGTATTGGTGGTGCCGATGTGCAGCTGGATGTGCTCGTCTTTCTGCTCGGAGGAGAATCGCGAGACCACAGCATCGAGCCTATCGAGAATGTCTTTGGCCTCATTGAAGAACTGATGCCCGGCCTGCGTTGGGGTCAGCGTAGGGCCATTCCGGGTGAAGAGCTTTGTCTGCAGGCTTTCTTCGAGCGAACGGATCCCGTGACTCAAGGCCGAGGGCGTGACGAAGAGAGTCGCGCTCGCGCTCCGCATGCTTCCGGCTTTCACGGTGGCGACGAACATCCGCAGCTTCTTGGTATCCACAGAGTCGTTCATCAATGACAGCAATACAGCATGATGAGTTCCATTTGTGGTAATTTTATTCATAGAGAATCGCATTCACCATGGGAGTGAAATTAAGTCGCCCTATTTCGAACCCTCCAGATGCCACTTGGACCTTCGACTGCTGTTTCAGGGCCCGTGGTCTCTCTCACTCACAGCCGTCGAAAGAACGCTCCGTTGAAAATCGGATACGTTCCGATGACCGACTGCGCCCCGCTGGTGGTAGCGAAAGAAAAGGGCTACTTCGAGCATCATGGACTCAGGGTGGAACTCTCCCGTGAGCCCGGCTGGGCCACCATTCGTGAGAAGATCTACCACGGCGAACTCGATGCGGCGCAGGCTCCCGCCAGCATGGTGATGGAGCTTTCCTTCGGATACACCGGGATGGTGAGCCGCTGCCTCACGGCATTCGTGACAGCCCACAATGGTAATGCCATCACCCTCTCAAACGACCTCTGGAACATGGGAGTGCGCGATGGCCACTCACTGACCCGAGTGATTAAGGAAAACCCCGCGCGGCGATTTACCTTTGCGGGTGTCCTTAAATATTCTTCGCAGAACTACCTCATCCGCCACTGGCTGCTCTCGCACGGCATCGTTCCCGAGAGGGATGTGAATATCATCATGATTCCGCCGCCGCAGGTTCACGATTGTCTGAAGCACGGTTATATTGATGGATACTGCGTGGCCGAGCCGTGGAGTTCATTGGGCCTCCTTGATAACATCGGCTGGTGCACCACCCTGAGTTCGGACTTCTCGCCAATGCATCCCGAGAAGGTCTTCATGGTGACAGAAGCTTTTCATGAGGAAGATCCGGAGCGCCACCTCGCCTTGCTGCGGGCGCTTTGGGATGCTGCCGCCTTTTGCGATGCCCCGGAAAATCGCCCCGAGCTTTCCCGCCTGCTTTCCCGGTCCCACTACGTCGATGTCCCGATCCGTGCTCTCGACAATGCCCTCGTCGGCCCGTTTCAGATGGGGATGAAGCAACATGTCCCAGCGGATGAAGCCATCGTCTTCCACCGACATGATGCCAATCGACCCACTCTTCAGAAAGCGGCTTGGGTCATGGACGAGATCGCTCTTCACAAGATCCAGATCGACCAACCAAAGCCCTCACGCGCTGAGATTCTCAGCTGCTTCCGCGAGGACATCTTCAATGACCTCATCGCCTCAATCTCCAAAAACTAAGCCATCCAATAACTACCATGAATGACCATCCCACCATGAACGACCCCTACGATCCGAAGATCCGTCTCGGCGCAGGACACACCCACCAAGCCGCCCCCCTCGATGAAGCCGCGCGCGATTTTGTCGCTCATACCGCAGGCGATTTCAAACAAGTTGCGGCTACCAGTGCGCAGCCTTGCCAGCACACCGGACCCTGCGGGTGCCAAGGCGAATCAAAGATCGCTGATAGTCACGAGGCTATGATCGAAAACGTGGTCGATGAGGCCATCGTTCGTGCGGTTTTCCCCGATGATCTTCAGCGTCGTCAGTTCATCAGCCGTGTTGGTAAAGGAGCCGCCGCCGGCATCATCGCAAGCCTCATGCCCACCGATAGCTTTAAAGCATGGGCCTCTGATGAGGTGAAGGGCATTGAGAAAAAGGACCTCTCGATCGGCTTCATCCCCATCACCTGTGCCACTCCCATCATCATGGCGGAGCCCATGGGCTTCTACAAAAAGTATGGTCTTAATGCCAAGGTCCGCCGAGCCTCCGGTTGGTCCATGGTGCGCGACTGGGGCATTAATAAAGAGGTCGATGCCGCGCACATGCTCAGCCCCATGCCTCTCTCGATCTCGATGGGAGCAGGCTCCAAGCAAGTGCCCTACCTCATGCCTGCGATCGAAAACATCAATGGCCAAGCCATCACCCTGGCCAATAAGCACAAGGGCGTGAAAGGCCCGCAGGACATGAAGGGCTTCCGCTTCTGCGTGCCGTTCGAATACTCCATGCACAACTACCTGCTGCGTTATTACCTCGCGGAAGGCGGCATTGACCCGGACAAAGATGTGCAAATCCGCGTGGTCCCACCACCCGAGATGGTCGCGAATCTCAAGGCGGGAAATGTTGATGGCTACCTTGCTCCCGATCCCTTCAACCAGCGTGCCGTTTATGAGAAATGCGGCTTTCTCTTCAAGCTCACCAAGGAGCTTTGGGAAGGTCACCCCTGCTGTGCCTTCGCGATCTCGCAGGAATTTGCGACCACCAATCCGAACACCTACAAGGCTCTCTTCAAGTCCATCGTCGATGCCACCTACTACTCATCGAAGGCTGAAAACCGAAAGGAGATCGCCAAGGCCATTGCTCCGAAAAACTACCTCAACCAACCCGTCACCGTCATCGAGCAAGTTCTCACCGGGACCTATCTTGATGGTCTCGGCGCGATCAAGAAAGACCCACAGCGGATCGACTTCGACCCCATGCCGTGGAACTCCATGGCGAAGTGGATCATGTCTCAGATGGTTCGCTGGGGACAGATCAAGGGAAATGTCGACTTCGATGCCATCGCGAAACGGGTTTACCTCGAGGGCGAATGTGCCGACATGATCAAGGACCTCGGCCATAAGCCGAAAAAGAAGTCCTACGACTCCTTTGAGGTCATGGGCAAGAAGTTCGATCCCAAGGATCCCCTCGGATACGCCAAGAGCTTCAAAATCACACGCGCCTAAAAAGCTCTGCCCTCCCTTCGCCATGACGATGAACAAACTCACGGTAGGGAGCAAATATGCTCCCTACCTCCTCACTCTTCTAATCCTCGGAGTCTTCCTGATGATCTGGTCTTCCCTCACCCGGGTCCCCAAGTTTGACCCGAGCGGGAAGGACGAGATGGCACTCATGATGCTCGAGATGAATGGCGACATCATCCGCGATGAGAATGACAACTTCGTCAATAATCCGGATAAGATCGAGACCATCCCCGGACCGGAAAAGGTCTATGAAAAGGCGAAGGAGGAATTCAAAGCCCCCTTCACTGAGAAGGGGACCAACGACCATGGCATCGGCCTACTCGTCGCTTACACCTTGGAGCGATTCCTCACCGGATTCCTCGCGGCCACTGTTGTCGCCGTCATTTTGGGAATGCTCATTGGCATGTCGAAGTTTCTCTTCACCGCGCTCAATCCCTTCATCCAGATCCTCAAGCCGGTCTCGCCGCTCGCATGGATGCCGCTGCTCCTTTACTCGGTAAAGGACCCCTTCATGACCTCGGTGCTCGTTGTCTTCATGGCATCCCTCTGGCCAACCATGGCCAATACCGCCTTCGGAGTTTCCAATATTAAAAATGACTACCTCCGTGTGGGACAGATGGTGGAGCTCGGGTGGTTTCAGCGATTCTGGAAGGTCGTCCTACCCGCTTCCGCGCCCGCCATCTTTGCCGGACTGCGCATCTCCTTCGGCAGCGCCCTCGTCGCCGTCGTCCCTGCCGAGATGCTCCTCGGAGAACTCGGCGTCGGATACCTCAGTTGGATCGAGTGGAACAACCTCGACATCTCCGGCGTCATCTTCGCCATCCTCGTCGTCGGAGTCGTCGGCTTCATCCTCGACTGGGGCCTTCAGAAATTGGCCTCCCGTTTCACCTACGCAGAATCCTGATTTCTCTTCACCATCATGTCTTATCTACAAGTCGATCACGTCACCAAAATCTACCCATCCCTGGAACCGGGCGCGAAGAAAGGAGACAAGTTCGTCGTCTTCGAAGGCGTCAACTTCAACATCGAGAAAGGCGAATTCGTTTCCATGATCGGTCACTCTGGTTGTGGCAAAAGTACACTACTTAACATCATGGCGGGCTTCGATGACGCCACAAAGGGAGGCATCATACTCGATGGCAGGGAGACCTCATCCCCCGGCCTCGATCGTATGGTCGTCTTTCAAAACTTCGCCCTCATGCCCTGGATCACGGCCTACGAAAATGTCGCCATGGCCGTTCGTCAAAGCCACAAAGGCTGGAGCAAGAACGAGGTCAAGGAATGGACCATGAAGTATCTCAAGATGATGAATCTCGAGTCCGCCGCCAACCGCCGCCCCTCCATGCTCTCCGGCGGCATGCGACAGCGCGTCGGCCTGGCTCGCGCCTTCGCCGCCGAGCCCAAGATCCTCCTGCTCGATGAACCCTTCGCCCAGATCGACGCCCTCACCCGCGGCTCCATTCAGGAAGAACTCCTCCGCATGTGGGAAGCCACTAATAGCACCGTCTTCATGGTCACACATGATGTCGATGAAGCCATCCTCCTCTCCAACCGCATCGCCATGATGGGCAACGGCCCCGCCGCCGAACTCGCCGAGATCATCGACATCGACCTCCCCCGTCCCCGGGTTCGCGCCGAACTCATCGACAATCCGCGCTACAACGAACTGCGAAACCACATCCTCAAATTCCTCGTCACCGGCAAAGCCGCCTCGCAGAAAGAATCATCCAATCTCAAAGCAATCTAACAGAATACCATTATGACCAAATTAGAAATGACCGAAGCCATCATGGCAGCCAAAGCAAGCAAGGGAATCAGCTGGGGCGAAATCGCCGCCGCCGTCGGACTCTCCGATGTCTTTACCACCTCCGTCATCCTCGGCCAAAACAGCCTCCTAGAAGACGACGCCAAAAAGCTCAGCGACTTCCTCGACCTCGGCCCTGAAGTCACCACCGCCCTCACGGTGTGTCCTATGAAAGCCACCGATACCGACCTCGTTTCGAAGGACCCGCTCATCTACCGCTTCTTCGAGATCGCCTACGTTTACGGTGGTGCGCTCAAGGAAGTGATCCACGAGAAATTCGGAGACGGCATCATGAGCGCCATCGACTTCACCATGGACGTCGAAAAAGAAGAAGACCCCAAAGGCGACCGCGTGGTCGTCACCATGAACGGGAAATTCCTTCCCTACAAAAAGTGGTAACCTCGCCACCTCAATGACCTTCTACCCGGCCCCGCCCCCGCGGAGTCGGGTTTTGTTTTTCAAGCAGAGTTATCACCACCGACAAACGATCAGGCCTAGCTTCAGTCAGCAACCCCCACAGCCAATCTTGTGGTCCTCGATGGCCCGAACAACTTCGATGCCACCGGGGAGTTCGGACAAAAGATTTGGCGCTTCTGAAAATTTAGTGGGTAGCAACGCAGATAGAGGACCTGAGGTGGGTTGCGGGATCACTTGGAATCGGGCCCCAAGCCCCTGCCCCCCCATTTCACGGCCTCAAGGAAGGTCGAACATTGAAGGCATTGAAACAATGCTACCCGCCTCAAAGCACTGTCCTCACCCACCTCAATTCCTCTACTGATCAGCAGTTACCCGTTCTTCACGCCGAATTGACAGGTTGAATACCACCCACTCTCGGAGCAACACTCACCCCGATGACTTTCGACCTCACCACCCTTCCTCCCTCGGACCGATACAAGCTCCTTGCCTCTCTCGTCACGCCTCGTCCCATCGCCTGGGTCACCACGGTTGGCTCAGAGGGTGTGGTCAATGCCGCCCCCTTCTCCTTCTTCAATGTCTTCGGGTCCAATCCTCCCATTGTCACCTTCGCTCCCGGCAATAAGGACAAGCACACACCGAAGGACACCGCGCGAAACATCCGTGAGACTGGTGAATTCGTCATCCACCTCATCGGCGAGGACCTCGCCCAAGCGATGGTGAACACTTCCGCCACCCTGCCTCACGGTGAGAGTGAACTCGCCGGGCTCAATCTCACCACCGCTCCTTCGAAGAAGATCTCAGTACCCCGAATTATTGAGGCACCCGTCGCCCTCGAGTGCACCCAACACACCACCCTCGAAATCGGATCAAATCGTCTCATCATTGGCGTGGTTCATCTCATCCATGCCAAGGACGGCCTGATTAATGAGGACCTCCAACTGGATCCCTCCCTCTATCACCCCATCGGGCGGATGGCTTCCCCGGACCGGTATTGCCGCAGTAGCGACCAATTCGAGATCTCGAGCCTAGATTGATCCGGTCTTACCACTGCTGAAATTCTCACCCGCCTTCAGGCCAAGGTCGCCGCTCGCGAGCCTATCATGATCTCATCCGCAGGCTTCGGCCTCGTGGCGAAGCTGCAGGAAAATTGCGGGTCCGATTGTATCAATGCCTTCTCCGGTGCCCGCCTCCGAGCGAACGAAATGGACTCCAAGGCTGACGAGGTCGCCTTCGACGAGCAAATCCTCGAACAGCTCTTATCCCTCAAAGTGAGTTAGCCCTCAGTGACTCATTCTTTCCCTGTCCTCAAATTTGACTCGTGTTGCTTTTTCAGCGAGGGTTATCGGATGCCCCCGTCGATGACACGCGTCCTCTCCATTTTCCTTACCCTTGTGCTGGCTGCTTCCGCCCAGTCCAACCTCGCGCTCAACAAGCCGGTCATCAGCTCCGGTCCGACCTGGGCTTCCCTTCCGGCTCCCCGCATCGTGGATGGCAACATCTCCACCGTC
>CALBVA010000199.1 GCA_937969125.1 uncultured Verrucomicrobiales bacterium
AGCTACCACTCCTTCGGGAGGTCGTATTGCGCTGCGAGTTCGAGGAGGTCATCGCGCATCGGCCACTCGTCAGGTCGGTCAGTCGGAGCTTCGTGACGCTGGCTCGCGCCCTTCAGCATCATGCAACCGGTGTTATCTCCCAGCTTGCGAATTTCCTCCACTTCCTCGGGGGAGAATTGAAAATCCTCCGAGAGCGAGGCATAGTCACGGATCTTATCTTCGATCGGCACGGCATCCGCGCCAGCTTCCTGAATGACGGTAGGGACAACGCATTTAACCGGCTCCTGCGAGAGATTCCAGGCGGAGGCGAATTGGATCATGCTGAGCCCGTGCTTTGCCGCAATCTCGCGCATAGGAACCATCCGCTCGGTGCCACGCTCAATCCATCCCTCGGGGCGATACGAACGGTGGTCGCCAGGACGAAATTCGTGGCCCGGCTTCATGTCACCATGAAAGAGCCCGCCGTAATCGACCACGCGAGTGAGAAGATCGACGCCATTCTTCTTCGCCGAGGCGAGAAGGTGATGCCCGGGCCAGGGCTCGAGAGGATTTAAAATGACCATGGCCCAATCAATCACTTCGCCGAAATTTTCGAAGGCATGCAGCATGTCCAGGGTAAAACCATTGGCGGGACCGGGCGCGAGGCCTAGCCGCTCCGAGAGGCCTTCCGCTTTCAGGTCACTCATCCCCTTCCAGACAGCCTCGTTCCGGTAACCGGTTTCGTCGGGATTATGGAGCATGACGAGATCGAAGTGATCGGTACGGCAGTCCTTGAGAGAATTCTCACAGGCCCGGCGGAGGAAGTCATGGTAACCCGCTTCGCTGCGAAGCTTGGGATTGGTGAAGCGCGGGTAACCCTTACTGCCCTCACGCTCGCCATCGATGAAATCGTGACCGAGCATTCCGACGAGGCAGTAGGTATCACGAGGATAGGATTGCAAGGCCTCCCCGAGGGCTTGATCGGCCCGTCCGGTGCCATAGACATCCGCAGTGACGAAAGTCCGGATGCCGGACTCGTAAGCTACGCGGATGCAGTTTTGGTAGCGCTCTTCATCCAGCACTTCGCCGAAGTGCATGTAGCGTCCACCACTCCAGGTGCCATAGGCTGTGCGGGTCAAATTCATGGGAGAAATAAGGGGCAGCCCGCCTGATCTTTCAAGTGAAGGATCAGGAATCTATCGGTGCACCTCATCGCGCTTCTGCTCCAGCGTTCCCTTGGTCACGCCGAGCCGCTCGATCGCGCCCAGCTTCCGGATGAGATCCATCGAGACGCCCTTGCCATCCAGAAACTCGCGATACCACTTCACGAGGCGTGCCGTTTGCTTCGCATCCTCTTCCAGCAGCTCCACCCGGAAGCGGCGCAGGCCAAGGCTCACGAACTCATCCACGCTCGCGGCACCAGTCTGGGCGCGGCCATTGAAGAGGGTATTCCGGCAGCCGACATCCGCTTTCAGGATGTGGAGTTGCCCGACGCGATCACGCAGTTGGACGGAGTGTTTGTCACAGGGTTTTCCGCAATCCTTGATGCTCGTCCCCTCGCTCAGGAAGGTGCAAAAGACGCAGTGCTCCATATGAAACATTGGCATGTGCTGATGCACCGTGAGTTCGAACCACTCCGGCGGCGCGCTCTCTAACAGTTCACCGACCTGGCCCTCGTTGAGATCATAGGAGACGGTGAGATTCTTAAATCCCCCCTCCTCCATGAGCAAACGTGCCGTCACCGGGTTGGCGACATTGAGCGAGAAATCCGCAATTCTTGGGATACCGCGTTCTTTGAAAAATTGCACCCCACCGAGATTGCGCACCAGCACGCCGTCCGGCTCCGCCTTTTCGATCAGTCGGAAAAAGCCCGCCTCGGTGGGCTTTTGGATTCGCGGCGTCGCGAGGTAGATCTTCATCCCGGCCTCACGCGCGATCGACACCGCCTCACGATATTCCTTTAGGTCCTCGAAGTCGCAGTAAACGAAATCCGCACCAGCGTGCGCACAGCCGCGGACTTGATCGAGCGAGCGGCAGAGAACGCGGAGTTCGGGGAGGTCATTGTCAATCACGCCCTCTCCCGGCATCCAGCGCTTCAAGATTTCGCGGCCATTATTGACCACCGGCTCCACTTTCAAAGTCTCCACGAGGCGGCGACGGACGCGGTTTAGCTCGCCGAGCGGAATCATGACTTCGCCCTGCAGCTCATTCGCGATTTCGCCCAGTTGAAATCCTGTTCCTCCGAGGCGGCCCAATTGATCCCGCAGGGTCTCATCGGTCAGGGGCCGACGCTCCGCCGCCTCTAGTGAAATTTTGCTCGCGATCTTTTTCCCGCGACACTCCAGCACCAGCGGATCTCCCGCCGCACCGCTCACCCGGATCATCAGCTCCTCGCCCTTCTCGATGAGACGACCGCCCTTCCAGGTCTTCTTGACCTCTCGATCAAGGCCCGGGTCACTCGTCTTCCAGAGGCCCTGCCCCACATGGACGCGGGACCAATTGATCCCCGCTCTACGGTCGAACCAGATTCGACGTCCCTCAACTTTCCAAATCGTGCCGCCCTGTTCTTCATTCCGGTCCTCACCGGCATCGAAGACGAAGCCATCACCATTTCGCAATGAGACCTCGCTGGTGGCCAGCTCCACCCAGCCCTCGCCCATCGCCGCGATCTCCCCAGCCCAGGCTCCGCGCTTCTTCCCCCACTTTCCATGCGTGAGACGGGGGTGATTGGTCCCCTCCAGCCAGCCGGTCGAGAGCCCGCGCGAAAACATCATCTCCAAGGTGTAGCGGTCCTGATCAGTGATCTCTACCTCATCAAGAGCCTTGCGATAGACCCGCGTGACCGCTGCCACGTATTCAGGTGATTTCAATCTTCCCTCGATCTTAAAGCTCACCACGCCCGCCTTTACCAGATCCGGGATGACATCGACTGCTGCGAGATCCTGAGGACTCAAAAGATAGCGCACCTCGCCCATCGGTTTCGTCTCGCCATCCACCACCAGTTCATAGGGCATGCGACAGGCCTGCGCGCACTCGCCGCGATTCGCCGAACGCTGGCCCAGGCTCTCCGAGGTCAGGCATTGTCCGGAGTAGGCCACACAGAGGGCCCCGTGCACGAAAACTTCCAGCGGCACCTCGCCCTTCTTGCGAACTCTCGCGATCTCCTCCACCGACATCTCGCGCGCCAGCACCGCCCGATCCAAATTCAGGAACCCGTCCACAAAGCTCATTCCCTCCGGAGAAGTGATCGTCATCTGAGTCGAGGCGTGCAGCTCCATCTCCGGTGCGATCTCCTGCACCAGCTTCGCCACGCCGAGATCCTGGACGATCACCGCATCCACTCCGGCCCGCGCCATGAGTTCGATCTGTTCCACTGCGCCGGGTAATTCGGAAGGGAAGACAAGGGTATTGAAAGCCACGAAGCCCTTCACGCCGTGCCGATGCAGGAAGTCCATAAGCTCCGGGAGATCCGCCTCGGTGAAATTATCCGCCCGCATTCGCGCATTGAAACGCGGCAGCCCGAAGAAAATAGCATCGGCCCCATTGGCCACCGCCGCCCGCGCACAATCCCAATTTCCCGCTGGTGCCAAGAGTTCCGTCACCCCGCACTCCTAGCCCCCACGCGAGTGAGGCGCAAGCCTACCCACATCATCCCTTCTTTCTCGAAAAATTCCCCGTCCCCGCTTCGTTCTCTGTATTAGCATCTCTTATCATCATTCTTTCCAATTCACCCTATGAACAAAAAAGTCAGTATCATCTCCGCAGGTTGGGCCCTCAGCTGCGGCGCCGCCTTTCTCGTCGGCCGCACCACCAGCGATCCTGCTCCCTCTGAATCTGCCGCCACCGACTCACCCACTCTGAGTGGACGCACTGTCGCTGCCGGATCACGCGCCAACGGCTCCGGCTCTCTTTCCTCAGCCGGTGGATCAGCGACCCGCATCCGCACCGCCACTCCCATCCCGCAGGATCGCCTCGCTGCTGACGTCCTCGCTCTCACCAAGATGACCGATCCCATCGCCCGCACCGAAAGCTTCCTTGCCCTCGTCGCCAGCCTCGGACCGGACCAATTTCTCGAAGCCATCGATACCTATCGCAGCCAGGGAATCGATGACGAGCAATTCGGCGAATACCGCATCCTCCTTTCCTCCTGGGCCAAGGTGAACCCCATCGAGGCTCTTACCTATGCCCAAGAGAAGACCCGCGGTCCTTTCGCTCGTAAGACCATCCTCGCCACATGGGCCAAGGATGACCCCGAATCCGCCATCGCTTGGGCGAATGAAAACTTCGATCCAGGTGAGCGCGAAAACCGCGCCAATCCCTGGCTCGTCGGCGTGATCGAGGGACTCGCCTCCACCGATGCCAATCGCGCCACCCAACTCCTCGAAGAACTCCCCTACTCCCGCGGCCGCGGAGAGGCTCTCACCTCCGTCTTCAATGAAATCACCCGTAATGACACTGATGCCGGTAAGGCCTGGATTGCCGGACTTTCCGATGAACGCCTCAAAATAGGGGCTGCCGCCCGCCTCGCCGGAAAAATTGCTGAAAACAATCCCCGTGACGCGGCCGAGTGGGCTTCGTCCCTAGGACCGGAAACGATGAAACGCTCCGCAGAAACGATTATCGAAACCTGGGCCGCCAAGGACATCACCGCGGCCAAGACCTGGGTCGCCTCCCAGCCCGAGGAAATCGCTGCCGCCTCCGGCCCCAGTCTCGTCGGCCAGATGATCGAGCAGGATGATCCGGCTGGTGCCGCCACCTGGCTCTCACAGTTTGAGGGGAATCCTGCCTTCGATGACAGCATGCGCACCATGGCATGGCGAAGCATGGAGCAAAATCCCGAGACCGGTGCCGACTTCATCATGAAGATCACCAATGAGCGCGATCAGGAACGCACCTTCCACCGCGTCCTGCGAAACTGGATGCGAAACGACCGCGAAGGCGCACAGGAATACATCGAGAATAATCCCGTCCCCGCTAGCATCAAGCGGCGCGCTGGCCAAGATGCAGGGCAGTAACTAAAGATAAAGAGCGGGATGACCGGAACAAATCGGGAAAAATTTTCTCCCACCAAGAATGAAACTTCTTTCCCTCATCGGTCTTTTTGTCCTCATCCTCGCCGGGTGCAAATCCGGCCCCAAAGTCGGTAAAATTAAACCCGATCAAGAAATCGTGCCTGAAAAGCACCAACTCATTACCCTCGGCGGCGGCTGCTACTGGTGCATCGAAGCCGTCTTCCAGCAGCTCGATGGCGTCATCTCCTCCACCTCCGGATTCATGGGCGGCTTCGTCCCGGATCCTGATTACGAGGAAGTTTGCCAGGGAACCACCGGCCACATCGAGGTCATCCAGGTGGCCTACGATCCCGAGATCATCTCCACCAATGAGCTCCTCGAATGGTTCTGGAAAGCCCACGATCCCACCGATCCATTCGGCCAAGGCGGCGATCGTGGTGAACGCTACCTGAGCCACATCTTCTACCACAGCGAGGAGCAAAAAGAACTCGCCGAAGCCTCAAAAGAGGCCGCGCAAAAAGACTTCAACCGCCCCATCGTCACCACCATCCGCGAAGCCGAGCCCTTCTACAAAGCCAAACAGGATCACCAGGACTATTACTTCAACAACAAGAGTAAGAATAGCTACTGCCCGGCTGTCATCACGCCGAAGTTGAAAAAGTTGAACCTGGAACACTAACCCCCTCGGGGTTCGGGGAGTTGAATGCTTTCAGCTTCAAGTGTGTCTGAGCTTCGTGACGACTTGTCCGGAGGAAGTCCATCAACCGGGAATCACTGAGTCCGGAAAATGTGGGTGATCCGCTGTAAGATTTACGCGACTGCGTTTCTTTTTTGATGATTTTTTTCTCTTTCGGGAGCGGCTTGGCGAGGAAAGGCGTGGGAAGCGGATCCGAGCCGCAGGCGATGAGTGCCAGTGAGCTTGGGAGAACGATGGCGAAACGCGCCGTGAAATTCATGGCTTAATCTTCACCCCTGGAGATAAGCACGGCAAGTCTGCGCATTGACGGGCAGGGCTCATTGGACTTCACTGCGCTAGTGCGACGCCTGCTCCACGTCCTCCCCGTCCTCATCCTGGCTTCCTGTCAGGATGACACTTCCGATGTGATAAATTCCGACGATGGCCCTGCGCTCTCGTATTCACGCGATGTCCGCCCATTTCTGGTAGAGAATTGTGTCGGCTGTCATGCGGATCTGCCACTGCGCGATCCCAATTCCTGGAACCTTCTCCACCAGCACAAGGACAAGACGGTTCCTGCCTCCCCCCTACTCCAGCGCTGGGTCAAGCAAGGTGCAGTTGTGGATGCCCACTGGGCGACCGCTCCACTCTACGAAGTCACCGGCGAGTCGGTGAATGATTTTCTGACATTCACCGAGGAAGGTCAGCCGGAGCTACGCGAGACTCCAGAGCCTCTTTTCAAGGCACGCCTGAAAGAGGTTCTCACTGGCGAGGGAACACTGCCGACAACCTATCTGCGAGGTGGCGCAGACACCCCAGCTACGAGAGTGGCACTGGTGGGGCAGCATCTGCTGGGAACGCGGATGGAGTGCGCCTCCTGCCACAACCACCCGACGGAGGAGATTACGAAGGCAAAGTATCGGGAGCTCCAGGCAGCGTTCACGATGCCGGAAGATCATCAACGTGGAAGCGGACGCGGGCCGTCATTGATCGTGATATCGAAGGAGGAGGAAGGGCGAAGGAATGATTTACTGGCACGTATCGCAAAGTTTTCCGGACCGCCACGCCCTGATCACAAGGCCTTCCTCGATTGGCTGGATGAGGGGGGCTTGCCAGAATTTCACACGATGCTGGCGGCCTACTCCTTCGAGGAGGAACTCCTGACGAATCTCGCCCTGCAAGGAAAAGCTCGAGAAGGTGGGCGGGAGCTTATTGCGGACGAAGGAGCACACGGAAAGGGATTATTATTCGCCAAGGAAAGCCAGCTGACCATCGGCGGCCTACCGGTGGAGAATGAGTTCTCGGCCTTTACCCTCTCGGCCTGGATCAAGCTCACGCCGGAAGCTCACGCGGAGACGAGGATCGCAGTCTTCGGAGCGGCCGAGAGTGGCTTCGCCTTCGAGGTGATCGGCGGACGCTTGCGAGCTCGTTGGACAAGGTCTTGGCCGGACTCGGCTCTCGCGGTGGGCACGCCCAGTCCGATGATCGTGCCAAACAGATGGGCACAGGTCGCGATCAGCTGGGACGGCAGCCGGATGGTGGAGGGATTGAAGATTTATCTCAACGGAACTCTGCTAGAGACACAAGTGGAGGCTCAACACCTCCTGATGCCGACCCTTGCTGATGACACGACTCCGCAGTTTATTTTTGAAGGTGAAGGTCTCTCATTGGATGAACTCCAGATATTTCGAGGCGTGCTCCCACCAGTGGCGGTGAGTCATCTTTTCGACGGGCGCAGCCTGGTAGACGCCAGGGAAAACGGCGGCGACCTCCGGGCCTTCTTCCACGGACAACGCGCAAAGGAGAATCCAGAGCGAGCAAAAGTGGCAGCAGAACTACTGAATCTGGAGGCCAATCTGACCCAATACCCGGTGATGACCGGTGGAGCAAAGCGGGAGGCATTCGCCGATAGCCTGAACGCCAATTTGCTGGCGCGTTCGCTCGCGAATGAGATCTGGAGAAATCACTTCGGAGCCCCACTGGCTTATGGTTTGGGTTATGGCGACCCACTACCAAAACACGCCGAGCTTCTGGAATGGCTGGCGAATGAGCTGGTGCGGCTGGATTGGGATCAGGAACAGCTCGGGGAAATCATCCGGGAGTCGAAAGCGTGGACACGAAAATGGGATGCCGAACCGGATCTGCGGAGGCCCTGCCCACGACCAAGATAACGGGGTCGAAATTACCGGATCACTCCGGCAATCTTACCTGCCTTGGTAGCATCGACGAGATCGCGAAGGATGTGCATTCCTTCCCGCTTCACCGCATCAATTCCGCTGGGCCACTTCAGGGTTTCGGTGAGATCATCAGTCTCATCGGCAAGGCTGCGGACGTATTGATCACCTTCTTTTTCGCGGTCGACTTTAGGGAGCGGGTTCGCTTTTAAAGTATCGAGGGTGAGGCGGAAGGCCTTGAAGGTTTTTTGATCTTTGGCCTCGATCTCCGCGAAGCGCTTGCGGCGCTCTGCTCGGCGTGTTTCCCGGCGGAGTTCATCCTCCTTGAGCTCGGTCAATCGTTCACCTTCATTCAGGGAGACGGCATTCTTTCGCACGGCAGCCTTGGCTCGATCAATGTCCTCGCGGAGGTATTTGAAGTATTGTTCATCCGCGACCCGCTTCCCGCTTTTCTCCAGCAGGAGTGGCATGAAGAGCTCCTGACGGTCGCGGGATTTCAAGCCGGCAGCCTTTCCGATGACGTCATGCGGAAGCGCATATTTCCGGTAGCCTTCGCCGCGTTCATAGGCATCGGACATGGCAGGCAGAATGATGTCCGGGACAACGCCCTTGATCTGGACCGAGCTGCCGGAGACGCGGTAATATTTTTGGAAGGTGAGCTTTAACCAACCCGCCCGTTCCCGATCAGTCATCACAGGCATGTAGGCGGCGATATCCATGGGCTTCTGCACCGTGCCTTTCCCGAAGGTGGACGATGATCCGACGATGACGGCCCGATTATAATCCTGCAAAGCCCCAGCAAGAATCTCAGTGGCCGAGGCGCTATATTTATCGGTCAGAACAACGAGCGGGCCGTCGTAGATGGGGCGCCGGTGAGACGAATTCAGAGGCTGAATGTGACCATTGATGGATTTCACCTGAACCACGGGCCCGCGGCCGACAAAGAAGCCAGTCATGCGATTGACCTCGGGAAGCGAACCACCGCCGTTGCCGCGGAGGTCGAGCGCGAGGCCATCAACATTCTCTTTCTTGATGCGTTTGAGGATGCGTTCGACATCGACCGAGACGCGATTCCCACCGTCATCGAAATCAAAATAAAATGAGGGAATACGCATGACGGCGAGCTTGGTCATCTCTTCACCCTCGCCGTATTCAAAAATCTCGGCTGTCACGAGATCATCCTTCATGGTGACGATTCCGCGCTCAATTTCGATTTCCAGGGTTTCCTCAGCCTCCCCCAAGCCGCGCTTGATCCGCAGGCCAACCTTCGATCCTTCTTTTCCGAGAATGTTTTCGATAACCTTGTCCATGGGTTTATAGACGATATCGATCCAATCGCTGTCATTGTCCTTCGAAACTGCAATCACACGGTCGCCAAGTTTCAGATTACCCTGGGTGTCCGCTGGGCCGCCATTGACGATGCCCTTAATTTCGGTCTCGCCCAGATCGTTCATCTTGAGGCGTGCGCCGATGCCGACGAGTTCGTTGCTAATATCGATCTTAAATTGCTCGAGCTCACCGGCGCTGAGGTATTCGCTGTGAGGATCGTAGGCTTTCGTGACCGCGCTGAAGAAGTCATTGGCGATGTCCTCGTGATTCGAGTCCTGCACCGATTTCAGAAGACGGGTATAGCGAAGGGAAATCTTTTCCTCAGGGGTGATCTCATTTTTGAATGGCACCTTCTTCCCCATCGTGCGGGCGCGGTCGGTGAGCTTTTTGCGACGGAGTTTTTCGGAGAGGAGACTCTCCTCCACTTCATTTCGCCAGACTTCGTGAAGAGAATCGATGTCTGTGGGCCAAGACTCCTTCGAACGGTCGGTGACAGCGGCGCGGTCGCTTTGGAAATCGAAGACCTCCTCCTTGATGAGCTTCTGAACATAGGTGACGCGCTCAGCAACGCGGGAGCGGTAGATTTCGTAGATCTCGGAAGCCACTGGCAGGACTTTCTTCTGCGTGATGAGATCATGCAGCTTCCGGCCATACTTAAATTGGTATTGATTGACCTCACTCTGCAAGAAATAGGACTTCGAGGCATCCAGCGTATTGAGGTAACGCTCCAGGAAGCGCTCGCTCATGCGCTCATCGAAGGGCAATCTCGCATAGTGACCATTCTGCAGCAGCCTGGTCATCTCGCGGCCCACTAGTTCAAACTCCGCGCCAGCAACAGGGGCAGGCAGCAAGGAGGTCAGGGCAAGGATGGGCGCAGCGGCAAAACGGAAGAATCTGGTCATAACACGAGAATATCGATGAAGAATCGACGGGAGGATTGTCCCGAAGAGTTAGCAGGATGTCGATGCAATATCCCCCGCCGGGAAAACGGCACCTTTCTAAAAATACGCCTGTTTTGAGGTGGTTCTTCCCAATACTTGCTTTCAGCGGGAAATCCGTACATCGTCCCGCCCCCGCGGAAAACGCGGTAAAACGCCATGGGAAAGACACTTTATCAGAAGGTTTGGGACGCTCACTCCGTGGGCACTTTGAGCGACGGACGCACACAGCTTTTTATCGGGACTCATCTCATCCACGAGGTGACCAGTCCGCAGGCCTTTGGCATGCTCCGTGATCTGGAGCTCGAGGTGAAGTATCCCAAGCGAACCTTCGCAACCATCGACCACATCGTCCCGACCGAGAACCAGGACCAGCCTGCTGATCCACTGGCGGCAGAGATGATCGATGCAATTCGCATGAACTGCGATGACTTTGGCGTAACTTATTTCGACCTAAAATCCGGTAAACAGGGCATCGTCCACGTCGTCGGGCCGGAGCAGGGCATCACCCAGCCCGGATCCACCATCGCATGCGGTGATTCGCATACAGCAACACACGGAGCCTTCGGAGCGATTGCCTTCGGAATTGGCACGACCCAGGTTCGCGATGTTCTCGCCACCCAGACCATGGCGATGGAGAAGCTCAAGGCACGCCGGATCGAGGTGAATGGCACCCTACGTCCCGGAGTGTATGCCAAGGATGTCACGCTCCACATCATCCGCTTGCTCGGCGCGAAAGGCGGGATTGGATACGCCTACGAATATGCCGGTTCGACCTTTGATAACTTCACCATGGAAGAGCGCATGACAGTCTGCAATATGGCCATCGAAGGTGGCGCGCGTTGTGGCTATGTGAATCCTGACGATACGACCTTCGAGTTTCTCAAAGGACGCCCCTACGCTCCTTCCGAAGAGGAATGGGATGCCGCTGTGGAGGGATGGAAGTCCTTTGCCTCCGATCCTGATGCCGAATTCGATGACATCGTGAAGATCAACGCCGAGGACATCGAGCCGACCGTGACCTGGGGAATCTCTCCTGATCATGGTATCGCCATCGGTGAAAATATCCCCGATTCCGCGGACACCGATGACGCCGAGGAAAAGGCCGTCATTGACGAGGCTCTCGCCTACATGAAGATCCCGGCCGGAACCCCCATTAAGGGCATCCCCATTGATGTCGCCTTCATGGGATCCTGCACTAATGGCCGTCTCTCAGACTTCCGCGAAGCGGCGAAATTCCTGAAGGGCCGGAAGGTCGCTTCCAGTGTGAAAGCGATTGCCGTCCCCGGATCACAGATCACCGCGATCCAGTGTGAGAAGGAAGGCATTGATAAAATTTTCGAAGAAGCGGGATTCGAGTGGCGCGCTGCCGGATGCTCGATGTGCCTGGCAATGAACCCCGACAAACTGATCGGCGATCAAATCTGTGCCTCATCCTCCAATCGAAACTTCAAAGGCCGCCAGGGATCCCCCATCGGCCGCACCGTCCTGATGTCACCTGTCATGGTGGCTGCCGCTGCGGTCGAAGGAAAGATCGCCGACGCGCGCGAGACCTTTGATGTTACGGATACCTGTGCTGTCGCCTAAGCTCCATCCAAACCTAATATTGTGAAAAAACTGATTTTAGTTTCTCTCCTCTCCCTACTGCCACTTGCCGCGGAGGAGACGAAAAAAACCACTCCTGCCGAACGCCTTCTCGAAATCACGAGATTCGAGCAGACCATGATGGAGACCGGTGATGCCTCCTTCCAAACCGTGAAGGACAGTCTGGCCGTTCATAACCTCAACGCTGAGGAAATGAGCGAGGTCAAAGATGCCTTCATGGCTTATATGGGGAAACTTGCCGCTGACCCAGAGCTAAGAAAACGTACTATCGAACTCTATAACGAAAATTTCACCGAGGAGGAGATCAACGAGCTTATCGAATTCTACGAAACACCACTCGGACAAAAGACCCTAACCGCCCTGCCCGCCATTATGGGCGAGACGTTACAGCTGAGCATGAAGCTCGCCCAAAAACATGTGGGCATATTTCAGGAAGCATTAACCAAGATCCTCGCCCGCAAGGCCAAGGCTGAAAAAGGCGACGAGTAACCCCATCATAAACTTCACAGACCATGGCCATCGAACCCATCACCCAAGTCTCCGGTAGAGCGATCCACGTCCCCGGCGCTGACATCGATACCGATCGTATCATTCCCGCCCGCTTCATGAAGTGCGTCACTTTTGACGGCCTCGGCGAGTATGCTTTCTATGACGTGCGCTTCGACCCCGAGACCGGAGAGAAGACCAATCACCCCCTCAATGACGACCGCTTTTCGCAGGCTTCGATTATGCTCACAGGCATCAATTTCGGTTGCGGATCCTCTCGCGAGCACGCTCCGCAGTCGCTCGGAAAATATGGCTTTAAGGCCATCGTGGCCGAATCCTATGCTGAAATTTTCTTCGGTAATTCCACCACCCTCGGCATCCCCTGTGTCATCGCGAAGAAGGAGGAATTGGACCCGCTCAAGGCTGCTGTAGAGGCTGATCCCACTCTCGAAGTCACCATCGACATTGAGAACCTCACCGTCTCCGGCGGCGACATCACCATTCCCGTAACCATCCCGGATTCCGCTCGTCATGCTCTCCTCTCGGGGAAATATGACCCCATCGCAGAACTTCTTGAGAACAAGGAAAAGATCGAAGCGACCGCTGCTTCGCTTTCCTACGTTTCCTAGCCTTTACCCATCTCTCTCAGGCCCGGTTACGATTTCCGTAGCCGGGCCTTTTTGTTCGTCGTGTTGCCCGCCAAATCCTAAAAACCTAGATCGATGAAGCTTCTCTTCACTCTTATTACTTTCTTCCTCGCTCTCCCCGTCACAGCCCAGAAGAAGCCCCGCCTCCCCGACCACCTGAATGCGGAGCAATTGCAGGAAATTCTCATGGAGGCCCGCGCCTGGGGTTCGCTGCCGACTGAACTCAAACCGCTCCACACTCTTCCCAACGGTGAAGCCGCTGAGCTCACCGTCTTCACCGGAGATGACAAGACCACCTCGACCGTCAAAATCAAAACCCAAGTCAGTGGCTCGGAGTATCTCGTCATCTCGATCAGTGATGAAAATGACCGCCTCATCCGGAGCGATATCCTCCGCTTCCACTACCAATCGAAGCTCTTCCACCGCTGGCAGGTTTTTGCAGATCAGAAAACGCCCACCCGCATTCTTATTGGCCATCCCCTCTCAATCCTTCCCCTCAAGGTGCAGCGTCAGCTCGCTCGTGAGACCAACCGTTTCTTCTCACTGATTCACTGGCGGGAGGCCTCCGCTCGGACCACCGAAGAACCCGGCCCCTCGATCCTGATGCGCGAATCAACGGGTTTCCACTCCGACAAACGCGTCGACTTCACCAACCATCTGGTCATCTCCAGGAACGATCAGGTCATCCGACGCGAATTTCTCACCCTGACGAAAACCGAAACGCCGGAGTCCGAATCTGACAAATCCCAGGGGCTGCTAGATCGTCTCCTCGGAAGAAAAGACACCCCCTCACCGCTCATCGATTCTGATAGTCCGCAGCCCGGTCACGTCCATACCTTCCCAGATTACAATTGCTCCTTCATCCATCCGGAGGGCGACTACAACGTGCTCGATCACGCCAAGATCAACCCAGCCGCCTGCTTTATGATCCAGAGTTTAAGGCCCACCAGTGGCGTCACCATCGTCGCAGAAAACGCCGGTGTCGGACTCCTCACCAGCGACCAGCTCAATGCCATTGTCCTGCCCCGTTTTCAAAAGCTCCTGAAAAAAACAAGAACCAGCGAAACGACAAAAGCCTCCGTGAACGGAGTCGATTTCCTCGTCACCACCCTGCTTGGGAAGATGGGCCACTCCCAGATCTCCTACACTGTCCTCGCGGCCGAGCATAATGGCTTCGCCTACCAGCTCATCTTTTACCGACGCGAGACCGAGTTCGCCCCAGCGAAGAAAGCCGCCCTGGAACTTGCCAAGAACTTTAAACTCATTGACCCCGACCGCCAGGCCGATGGACTAAACCTCGCTGGTGACCCTTACGAAAACCCCGCGATGGGGATCTCATTCGACCCCACATCGGTCAAGGCCGCCGAGTGGACGGAAGCGGAACTCTGGCAGGATTACCCCGCTGCCAGCTACGGCTGTAAGCTTTCCAATAACGCCGGCATGATCATTTTCCCAGTTGATCTCCGCGACCTCGAACCAACCGATACCACCCTCGCTTCCGGCTTCCTTTTTCATCTCGGGCTCAATTTTGAAAACCAAATCACCCGCTCAATGCCCCACAGCCAGGGGACTGCACAGGGCCACCAATACGAGTGCACCCTCCGCAGTCAGGGTAATGTCACCACCTACCGGCTGCGCGTCCTGCGAAATGGCTCGACGGCCTGCCTGCTCTGCGCGCTGGGAATCAACACCTCCCCGGACAACAACGAAAAGCTTCTAAATCTGCTGGACGGAGTGCAATTCACTGCTCCTGCCACTCCCGAGGTCCGCGAAAAAACCTCGCCTAACCGCAAGAGAGATGCCGACCTCATCAACCGCTTTGGACTCCATCTTTATAACGAGGCACAGTATTCCGATGCCACCGCCTACTTCCGCCGCGCCTCGGAAATTCTGCCGCTCAATGCCACCTATCTTGGCAATATCATCAACTCCCTCCGCCACTCCGGCAATCCCGCCGCAGCACTAGAACTTCAGCAGACCACCGCAAAGAGATTCCCGGAAGACCTGGAGATTGCCTCACTCAGGCCTCTCATCCTCATCAATCTGGAACGGAAGGAGGAGGCCGCAGATGCCTTCGCCAAGCTCTATGAAAAGAACTACCGGAGCGAAGACGAATTCCTCACCTTCCTCAATCTTCTTTCCGATCTGAACCGAGTGCCTGATGCCATCAAAGCTGTCGATCGCTTCGTCGAGACCGACCGCACCAAGTCCTTCCGCCCCCTCCGCTGGCAGCACCAAGTTTATTCGCAGGACGGTCAATTCGAGAAGGCCCTCGAGATGGCCCGTAAGATTGACAAGGAGAATCCCGGAAATGGACAAGCCCGCAACGATCTCATCCTCGCGCTCATCAATGCCTCCCAAAGCGAGGAAGCCCTCACTCTGCTGCAGGAGGAAATCAAAAAGTCGCCAAATGACGGGTGTAACTGAAAGTTGTGGTCACTCTAAAAA
>CALBVA010000200.1 GCA_937969125.1 uncultured Verrucomicrobiales bacterium
GGTTCCGACATCAAACCCTGACACAACGCCGTTAAGACCCACTATCAAAGACTGCGGGCTGCCATCTCCCGTCACCAGAAAGCGAAAACCAGGGAGAGTTTTGAAATCAGAGTACTCTAATGCTCGGCCTGGATCTGGGAGTCCAAGAAAGAACAATGGATCGGCTGTTCCGTCCGGGAAATAGCGCGTGAAACCCCATCCCTCAAATTGCTTGTTCTCCAAGCGGTATGTATTCCCATCTGATAGCGAAGATTTCTTCGCCCCGAATAGTATACGAGGCGATGGAACTGTTTCCGAAACGGTGATGACATTGTCAGAAGATAATTTGAAATCTTGGTATCCATTGCTCGACAAACCATCGACGGCACGGGTGACAACGATACTGCCATCGGGGAGTAGGTCGATCTCTCCGGTAAATCCCTTCAGAATCTCCCGATACTCCAAAGGGAAGGTGGGATCTAGCGAACCATCATTGTTAAAGCGCAGCCAATCGGAGACGGTCGGCAGGGTGGCAGAGATGAAAAAACCGACCATAAATTTGCCGCTTGGCAGAACCTTGATACGGCTGGCGACACCTTGAACACCTTGATACAGAGATGAAGAAAAGTTTGGGTCTGGCAGACCCGCTGAAGTGAGCTTCACAAGATCCCTGCGTGTAAAAGTCTCTTCTGCAGACTTTACCGAGATGAATCGACCTAAGACCAAGATATCCCCATTAGGAAACTTGTCGAATTGGCTCGCAAACCCCTTATCCTGATATCTCTCCTCGAATCCTGGGAGCAGACTGCCATCCGAGTTGAGGCGGGCCACCCCTATCCTTGGCTCTCCAGCAAATTCTACGAAGTCCCCCCAGACTAGAACACTCCCGTCCGGCAGAGATCGTAACCCCGAGACCATTGGAATCAAAAATTCCGGATCGAGTTCGCCCTCGGGCGTCAATCTGGCAACTCCTTCCAATTCAGTTTCCCCATATTCGGTAAAGAGACCTGTCAGATAGAATGACCCGTCTGAAGAAGGTTCAATGTCTCGAATGAAGCCAGTTGCTTGGCGCGTGAAGGAGCTGTCCAGACTACCATCGGAATTCAAACGACCGATTCCGGCGTTATCAAGATAAACGATTTTATTCTGAGGAGTCCGGTATGCAGCATCAAGATTATCGATTGCAGCCGCCCTCGCATCAAAGTCTTCGTCAATTTCACCTTCGATATTAATGCGGACCAGGCCAATACCAAATTGATTACCGTGAAGAGTGAGACGACCTCCGACTAAGATATGCCCAGAACCATCTCGTCCTAAAAATTTAACCGAACCAGTGATTGGCGGGTTGAAGGATTCATCAATGCTGCCATCCGCGTTAATTTTCAGGAGATTTTTTGTCTGCCCGAAATCGGTAAATCTCCCTGCAACTAAATATTTCCCGCCGTCAATCGGAAGGACATCGTCAATGGTAAAAAATCTTCCGAGATCTGGAGCGAATGACGCGTCCACACTCCCGTCGGCATTCAACAGAACAAATGGTGATCCACTAAAATTGTTATCAGTAACGAAAAGAGTCTTCTCTCCGAGAAGACTGAACACATGCTCCAAACGACCAAAAGAATTCAAAGAAGGGTCGCTGAGCCCAGCACTCCTCCTTCCCATCGAGTCCAAACTAGCAACCTCGGGGAGAATCTCATTATTGATCTGGCCCACTTGGCTGGTGATCACTCGACCATCGGCTAAAGGATAGAATTCACCGCGATGAATTTGCTCTAACTTCACACTATAACTGGAAACGAGTGAAGGAGCATCGGCCTGAACAGCAACACACAGCAGCAGGTGAAAGAGAAAAATTAGAGGATAGGTATTCATCGTGCTTTGGGCGACCTAAAAAAAGGTAAGGTGAGATCACTCCATCGCAAGGCGAGAGTTTCCAAGAGGACGCAATCGGAACCGCCTCCTTGGAGACATACCTTGGACTGTCAGGGAAACATGATAGCGTGTGACCATTAAGTTACCGACGCTGGTCGTTTCTCAGCTGACCAGATTTTGATGGATTCCCAACGCGATATGCCCCGCTTCCTCCTCTACCTTCAGACCCTTTTTCTGCTCTCGTGTTCCACCCCGTCCGCGACTGATCCGATCTTACCGAAGAAGGGGGCAAGCCCGAATATCTTCCGACACTATCAGCGGGAGGATGACTCGAAGATGGCTTCCGGCTGGGTGCGGGGGATGGACATGTCCGGGGTGGCTTTCGACAAGCGGCAGACTGCCACTTTGGTTTCGCGGAGGCATGCGGTGATGGCGGATCACTTTAAGCGAGGCGTGGGGCAGCGGGTCGTCTTTCACGACCGGAACGGAAAGCGGCTGGAGCGGAAACTCATCGAAGTCAGGAAGGTCAAGGCGGATGTCGCAGTCGGCCTGCTGGATCAGCCAGTGCTTTCCAATTACAAGGTGTATCCCCTGCCCCGCATTGCTGACCCGGAGAGAATCGTCGGACGTCCCGTCATGGTGACTGATCAAAATCGCCGCCTCTTTTTTCACAAGGTGCAGCGGACGTCGCAGTGGAGGATCGCCTTCGAATATGACAAGGAGGATCGCCACGGTTGGGGGAAGCGGTTGATCAGTGGAGACAGTGGCAATCCCTCCTTCTTAATCATGGGAAAGGAGTTGGTATTGGTAGAGACGCACTCCACGGGTAACGCGGGAGCCGGTCCTTTTTATGGCAGCCCGATCATTCAAGAGATCCTGCGAAAGGTGATGGCGGAAATGGATCCGACCCACACTTTTCGCTTAGTGACGGTCAATTGAACCTCATATCACTTCTTGCCGAAGCAATCCAATCTCGCGCCGAGCCTGACGTAGATCCGTCCGTGCGCAACAGCCGGAGTGGCGTCAGCCCACTTCGATTCCGGGCCGGGCTCAAGGCTGGTGCGGGAGACTTCCTTCCACTTCCCGCCAAGTTCACCGACGACCATTTCGCCCTCGCGAGTAAGGGCGTAGAGTTTCCCATCAATGATGAGGGGCGAGGCGTAGAAGTTCGCCATGAGCTTTTCCTGCCAGAGTTTTTCGCCGGAACGGGCCTTCATTGCGGTGAGAATGCCGCCGTCCGAGAGCGCGTAAACGGCTGTGCCGTCGGAGACCGGAGTTGGAACATACGGGGTGTTTCCCTTCATGCGCCACGCGACTTCCGGCTCTCCCCCACCCTCACCTTTAGCCTGAGGCGGCTTCACCGCGAGGTAGATGCCATTCTTACAACCGGCCGCGAGGAGGACCTCGCCACTTCCGGCCAAGACATTGATGGGCGAGACAATGGTGCGATTTTTCATGAGGCCCGGAAGCGCCCACTTTTCTTTTCCAGTCTTCAGATCTAGGGAGATCATCCCAGTGCTCTGACTGGTGGCAATGACCTCCTCATTCACGATGAGTGGTGTGACGTAGCTCACTGGGTCACCGGGGTAATCGGTCTTCCAGAGAGGTTTACCGGTTTTCGAATCGACCGCGCCGACGTGCCCGCCCTTTTGATGCAGATGAACGTAGAGGACTTTTCCGCTGTGGATCGCAGGCTGGATCGTCGCTCCGTGCTTACCTTTGAAGGGACCGATTTCATGCTGCCAGAGCTCCCCGCCATCGTGTGTGTAGCCTGAG